>JBDHMC010000322.1:0-5468 GCA_039656355.1 Gemmatimonadota bacterium
AGAAGGTCTGGCATTGGTCGGCACCGAGCTATTTCAGCTCACGTGGCATTCAGGCTTGGCTTTCGTCTATGATTCCGATTCCTTGACCCTCCAGAGAACATTCGAGTATGAGGGGGAGGGTTGGGGGCTGTGCTACGACGGTGAATTCCTTTTCATGTCTGACGGCAGTAACCGCCTCGTTCGCAGGGACCCGAACACCTTTGAAGTCCTGGAGGAACTGCGGGTCACAAAGGGCGGGTTCTCAGTCTCTCAACTCAATGAGCTGGAGTGCGTGGGCGCCGACATTTTCGCGAACGTTTACCAGACCACCAAAATCCTTCGTATCGATAAATCCACCGGCTCTGTCATCTCAGAGATCGACGGCTTCCGCATGTCGTCTGTTGCCAGACGGATCCCGGATCCAGGAGCGGTGATGAATGGTATCGCCTTCAATCCGGACCGAGGTACTTTTTTCGTCACCGGTAAGCTCTGGCAGGATCTGTTCGAGATCCAACTCCCTGGCAGATAGCGATCGGCTTCTCGCAGGGGTTTTCCCCAGTGCCCGGGCAGGAAGAAAATGAGTTGGGTTTCCGCTGGAGACGAGGGAGCGAATGGTGCCGATAGACATCCGAGCGGGCCCGGCAGGGTTCTACGACCTAAGCCCACACCATCCCAACGACATCCCATTCTATCTCGAGCGTCTTCCCTCCCCGGACGCTCGGGTCCTGGAGTTGGGGTGTGGCACGGGACGAGTCTCAATCCCTCTTGCGAGGCGGTGTTCGTTTCTTCATGGGCTAGATCTTTCCGAAGCGATGCTCCAGGTGGGCCGCGCCAAGCTGAAAGCCGCCGGACTCGGTGAGGAAGAAGCCAGATTCGGTTCCGCAGACATCACCGATTTTGACCTCGGAGACAGATTCGACCTGATCATCGCACCTTTCCGTGTGCTTCAGAACCTCGAAACCGATGAACAGCTCGCCGGGCTATTTCGCTGTATCCGACTCCACCTGGCTGAAAACGGGCGGTGCATCCTGAACGTCTT
Organism: Gemmatimonadota bacterium; assembly: GCA_039656355.1. Lineage (GTDB taxonomy): Bacteria > Gemmatimonadota > Gemmatimonadetes > Longimicrobiales > Gaopeijiaceae > JABDNZ01. Next base: position 1,019 of record JBDHMC010000322.1, read on the forward strand.
CAACCCCAACCGGGATCCTGAAACGATGCGCCGTGAGTGGGTTTCCGACTCGGAGAACCTCGCCTGGGAAGTCCAGACCGATGGGGGGCGCATAGCATGCTATGACATCCGGCGGGCCATCAATCCCGAGCCATTGATCCTCTATCCGGATCTTGTGTACCGTCGATACGTGGGTACGGAGATAGTGGAAGAAACAGTCCTGACCATCCCGATGCGATGCTACTATCCGGCTGGGTTCGTCTCCCTGATTGAGTCCGAGGGTTTTGAGGTTGTCGGAAAGTGGGGCGGATATGCAGGGGAGGAATATGCCGTCGGGAACGAGCTTGTCCTCGAGTTTTCGAAGGGGGCCTAATGCGTGGTCTGATCGCATTAGTCAACGCCGCGAATCGGGTCCCTGAGAAAGAGACACGATGAGTGTGCGGGAGATCCAACCCGGGTTGTATCAGATCCGGTTGCCGGGTGTGAATGCCTTCCTCCTCGACTCAGAGTCCGATGGTCTGACTCTCGTTGACACGGGCGTGACGGGCAGTGCGGCCATGATCTCCGATGCAGTGCGTTCGTTGGGGCGAGACCTCGCCGATGTTCGGCACATCCTCATCACCCACTGCCATCCGGATCACTCCGGTGGTCTTGCTGACCTGAAGAAGTTGACCTCGGCCCGAGTATATATGCACCGAAGAGACGCTCTGCTTGTCGCCAGTGGTCGGGTCATGCGTCGTCTCCTTCCCACCCCCGGAATGCTCAACAGCCTCCTCTTCCGACCGATCATCGCGCCGAAGCCTAGTACGGTGACGCCTGCGAAGGCAGACGTGCTGGTGGGCAACGGGGATGAAATTCCAGTGGCGGGTGGGATCTCGGTTATCCATACGCCGGGTCACACTGAGGGCCATCTCGTTTTCCTTGCTCGAAAACGTGGGATTCTCTTCGTTGGTGACGCAGCAGCGAACTTTTTTGGACTTCGGCTCATGATCGCCTATGAACACCTACAGCAAGGCGTCATGAGCCTACGTCATTTGTGTCGGTTCGACTTCGACGTAGCTTGCTTCGGGCATGGGCCCACGATTCGTTACGCTGCTGCCAGCCGGTTCAGAGAGCGCTGGGGATCACCCAACTCTGCGGAGTGGAGAAGGCGCGGCATGTGAAATCGACCCACGGCCCAGTGCGAGAGTTCGCACTCCCGAGTTCACCTGATCTCTTGAAAGAGGAGGTCCCGGTTTGACCCCGTCGAAAGATCGATGGACCGGAATCATTGATTCCCTCCGGTTTCCCGCACTCTTTCTCCTTTTTGCTCTCTGCTCGGCGCTCCTCCACGAATTGGGCCACTGCATTTTCTATTGGGTACAGGGGATCCCGGCCGGAATGTCACTGGTGAAGGAGTACCCGCTCCGGGATATTACCGATCTGGAATACGCCGTTGGTTCCGCCGGCGGGCCCTTGAGCAACGTCGTTCAGATATCCATTGGATTGATCTGGGTCCAACGAGCGCGGCTGAACTCCCGATCAGGGAGGTGGGGCCTGGCATTCGTCCTTGCCAACGTCTGCTACTTCATCGTCCGGAGTGGGATTGCCCTTTTGACCGGTGAGGGGGGAGAGTTGACGGATGCGGCGAGTTTGGTCGGACTTTCCTACCAAGGTGCCATCGTCCTATTCGTCTTTATATCGGTAGGCGCGTTGGTGTGGGTCATGAGAGCCGCCCGCCTCCGAATTACCTGGCGGAGGGCATTTCAACTTCCCGGGGTGGTGATCCTGTATTTCATATTCCTGGTAGTGGTCCAAACCTTCGATCGGGCAGTCTTCTGGGACCACTTTCCCACCATCGAGATTGGTGAGGGCCGACTCTACAACGAGCTTCGTCGCTGAGGGTGTGCTAGACTTCTCGAGGTCGGTCAACTCACTTTGGGTCCTGGACGTACGGCCCCCCAGGTTCCTATACTGCCCGGTCCCGGTCGAATCCTTCTAGCCAATGGTCACTATGGGCGCACGACGATATTCGGTATTCACTGGCTCCGGTAGCTGTGTCCCTACCCGGAAGATCGAGAACCAGAACTTCATTGGGAACGAGTTCTTTCTGGACTACGGGCAGCCTCTCGACCCGGCAGACAATCCACGTGTCGTCGCAAAGCTCCGGGATATCACCGAGATATCGGAGCGGCGTTACGCCTCTGATGACCTTGTGGCCTCGGACCTTGGTGCGGAAGCTGCTGACCTGGCCCTGGCCGATGCCGACACAGATCCAGAATCCCTGGACTACATCATCGTCGCCCACAACTTCGGGGACGTTCGTGCGGACCGCCTTCGCCTCGATTTATGTCCCACCCTGGCTGCCCGGATCAAGGAGCGTTTGCGGATCAAGAATCCTTCCTGTGTCGCATATGACCTGCCCTTCGGTTGCCCGGGGTGGCTGCAGGCGGTGATCCATGCCGATTATTTCCTTCGTTCTGGGGATGCCAAACGCGCCCTCATCATCGGGGCCGAGACCCTTTCTCGGGTATCGGATCCCCACGATCGCGATAGCATGATCTACGCCGATGGTGCGGGGGCGGCGGTGCTGGAGGCTGTACGAGTACGCTGTCCAGACTGTGCCGGGGGTGGTGCAGGACAGTCTAAACCGAGCCGGACTCGATCTCAACGATGTGGCCAAGGTTCTGCTGCACCAGGCCAATGCCAAGATGGATCACGCCATCCTGAAACGTCTCTTTCGGCTGTACGGGATGAGTCAGATTCCGGCGCAAATTATGCCCATGACCATCTCGTGGCTGGGCAACAGTTCGGTCGCCACTCTGCCCACTCTGTTCGATCTGATGCGTCGTGGACATCTGGACGACCAAGGATTCAGCCCCGGAGACGTCCTTGTGTTTGCGTCAGTTGGAGCAGGTATGAACATCAACTCTCTCATCTACCGCTACCCCTGATCGGTCTCCGGTGGTTGGCTACTTCCTGGGCGGGTCCCCTCTACGACCCCGGGAACCCCATGTAACGTGCCAGCGTATCAAAGCGTATCAGAGGAAAACGCGGCAAGCCATGCCTCCGGGAGGGCACCATGAGGGTCCTCGCCACAGCGGTCCTTCTGTCAGTATCCCTACTCCACCCGTTGGTTACCCCTGCGTCCGGGCAGTCCGTCGTTGTCCAGGTCACGGAGTCCGAGTCCGGACGTCCGATTGCGGGTGCCTTCGTCTCCCTCCTCGATGAGGGAGGCAGCCCGGTTCGGAGTGCACTGACAGGGAACTCGGGTCGGTTCCTCTTCCCGATTCCTGGTCCCGGGGTGTTCCAGGTGAAGGCGGAGATGATCGGGAGAGCAACAAAAACCAGTTCTCTTATCACTCTTCGTGAAGGAGAATCAGGGCAGGTCGCACTTTCTCTCTCCGTTCATGCCATATCACTCGCCGGAATTCATGTCGAAGCGGAGGAGCGGTGCCGCCTACGCCCAGACGAGGCGTCCGAAATCGCCCGGGTTTGGGAGGAAGCTCGAAAGGCACTGGCGGTTCAAGCGTGGACGGAGCAGGAGGGTCTTTATCGGCTCGAGATCACCAAATACGATCGGACCCTAGACGGCACGGGGAGGAAGGTAGTGCGGGAGAACCGAACCGGGTCCACTCTGGTGACCAGAACCCCCTTCTATAGCCTCCCGGCCGATGAACTCATGACGGAGGGGTTCGTTCAACCCTCGGAGGGCGGCGGACACCAATACTACGCGCCGGATGCGCCGGTCCTCCTATCTGACCTCTTCCTGGACACCCACTGTCTCCGGCTGAAACGATCCGGTGACCTTCCGAATTCCATCGGACTCGCATTCGAGCCGGTAAGAAGGGATGTGTACCCGGATATCGAAGGCACCCTCTGGTTGGACAACGAGACCGCCATTCTCCAGTTCTTGGAGTACGGATACACCTGGGCTCCCTACGCAGAAGCCCGGGGGGTAGCCGGCGGTCGGATAGAGTTCGAGGCGATGCCTGATGGAGCCTGGATCATCGACAGGTGGTGGATTCGGGCACCCATAGTGGCCCAACACTTCGACCTGGTTCGGGGCGGCGATTCGGGGATTCGGGTGGATGGGATTCTGGAAACCGGAGGCGAAGTGACCGGGATTTCAACCCTGGGCGAACAGAGGATATCGGAGGTCGAGCGAGGCTCTCTGACCGGTCTGGTCTGGGATAGTACCCGATCCGGGCCTTTGGTTGGAGCCACCGTCTTTCTGTCCGGCACCCAGTACTCCACGGTGACGGATGCGGAGGGTCGATTCCTGGCCGAAGGTCTTCCGGAGGGTGTTTTCACAACGAGTTTCACACACCCTCGCCTCGACACTTTGGGCGTACCGGCTTCCGGGGCGGAAGTGGAGATCGTTTCCGGGCAGGTCTCCGAACTCCACTTCGGTATCCCCTCTCCAGAGACGATTCTCCTGGCCACCTGTCGTGCCGAAGAACGTGAGGAGGGTGCCGCGGTTCTCACCGGA
>JBDHMC010000323.1:0-3573 GCA_039656355.1 Gemmatimonadota bacterium
CTCCTCACCTATTTTTTCCTCGTCAGGCCCCTCTTCCGACGGGTCTCGGACGACCAGGTCGCCCTCTATCTGGAGGAGCGGGAGCCCTCCTTAGAAGCTGCGATTCTGGGGGCTGTGGACGCAGAAAAATCCGATCTTTCGTCGGAGAGCACCGCTTCCCCTGCGCTGTTGGACCGGCTGGTGGAGCGGGCCGTGGACAAGGCCAGAGCCGTTGACTACGGCCGCGGTGTGGATCGCAAGGGGCTCTACCAAGGATCTGGAGCACTGGGGTTCATCTTTGTCGCCGTGTTGCTGTTCCTCCTCTTGGGCCCAGGCGGCCTCCGGTACGGGATGAAGGCGTTGATCCTCCCCACGACCGAAGCTGCCGAAGTCAGTCCTTACAGTATCTCGGTGTTACCTGGTGATGTGACGGTGGCACGAGGAGCGGATCAGCTCATCACAGCGGAGTTGAGGGGATTCGACTCCGACGAGGTTTACGTGTTCTCCCGCGTCGGTGAGAACGACCCCTACCAACGCCTCTCCATGCTACCTGCGGATAGCGGGCAGTACGACATCCTCCTCCTGAACCTTGTGGAGGAAACCGAATACTTCGTTGAGGCCAACGGTGTCCGGTCCACCTCCCACACCATCGAGGTGGCGGATCTGCCCTACGTGGAGGGGATGACCCACACCTACTTCTTCCCCAGGTATACGGGCCTCAGCCCCAGAGAAGTGGAGGGCGGTGGGGATATCGCCGCTCTTGATGGGACCAGGGTGGAGATGTCGATTCGGTCCACCCTGGCGACTCCGGGGGGGCTACTATTGGTGGACGATTCGGTAGCTATGGAGCTCACGCCCAACGCTGACGGCACTCTTTCCGGGGAGATCCTGGTTCGGTCCGACGGGGTTTACCGAATCGACCTCGCCCGGACCGGCGGGCAGATGGTGATCGCTTCACCTGAGTTCACCATCGACGTCCTTGCCGACACGCCGCCATCGGTCGTGATCTCTGACCCGGGACGGGATGCAGAAGCGAGCGCCATCGAAGAGTTGTTCATCGAGGCCCAGGCGGATGATGACTACGGCATCAGCGATCTCCGCTTGGTCTACTCCGTCAATTGCGAAGGTGAGGATACTCTGTCCCTGTACCAGGGTGGAGCTTCGCCTTTGTCGGAGGTGACTGCGGGCCACACCCTGTTCCTGGAGGAATGGGAGTTGGAGCCGGGGGATGTGGTCTCGTACTACGCTTTGGCTCGAGACAATAGGAGTGGGCAGGCTGAGTAGTCTCTCAGCGACATCTACTTCATTAACGTAAGGCCTTTCCGCAGGGATTTTCGACAGGCTGAAGAGCAGCCCCAAGGCGGGGAGCCGCCCCCGGGAGGGGAACAACCTGGGGAAGGGCAAGGCGATGGTGGAAGTCTGTCCGAGCTTCAAAGGGAGGTTGTTGCCGCAACGTTCAACCTCCTTCGGGATCAGGAAAGCTACACACCGGAAGAGTTCAGTGAAAACACGGTAAGTGTGGCTCTGGCCCAGAGCCGTGTGCGGGATGAGGTGGCTTCCCTCCTGGTTCAGATGAACACGCGTGGGCTTTCTCAAGCAGATCCCCATTTCCAGGAAATTGCCGAGCTCCTTCCCGTGGCCATCCAGGACATGGAGGCGGCCGAGGCCCTCCTGCGTGCTGAGGATACCCGGGATGCTCTGCCGCCCGAACAACGGGCGTTGAGGTTTTTGCAGAAAGCAGAGGAGACCTACGAGCGGACGGTGGGTGAGCAGCAGGGCGGTGGCGGTGGTGGTGGGGGGGGAGGCGGTGGTGCGAGCGCTGAGGAGCTGGCAGACCTCTTCGAGTTGGAGTTGGACAAGCTGCAAAACCAGTATGAGACCGTCCAGAGAGGTGAGAGGCAGCAAGCCGACGAAGAAGTGGACGAGCTCATGGAAAAGCTAAAGGAGCTCGCGCGTCGACAGCAACAGGAACTGGAACGGCAGCGCCGAAACGCCGACGCACAACAGGCCGGCGGCGGAGGCTCCGGTGGGGACAGTCAGAGGGATTTGGCAGAGGAGGCTGAGGAGACTGCACGGCAACTGGAGGAGCTGGCACGAAGAACCGGCGACCCACAGCTGGCCGAAACGGCCCGCCGGCTTCAGGACGCTGCCGAGACCATGCGGAGGTCGGCGGCAGGCTCAGGGCAAAACCAAGGGTTGGCCGATGCTGCTTCAGCGTTGGATGACCTGGAGGAAGCCCAGCGGCGCCTTGAAAGAGAGCAAGAGAACCGGATGCAAGAGGGTATTCAGGATGCCCTGGACCGCGTGGATCGCCTGGCTGAGAGCCAGGCGAGGGTGCGGGAGGAAGTAGAACAACTCCCGGACGATCCCTCGGAACGGCGGGAGGAGGTCCAACAGATCCACGAACAGAAGGACCAGATGGTTCAGCAAACCCAGGAACTGGAGCGGGACCTCTTCCGAATGCAGCAGTCGGCCCAGCGGGAAAGCCGGGAGGCGGCCGCCGAGCTGAATGAGGCGGTTGATGCCATCCGGGAAGGGAAGCTCGAGGAGAAGTTGGCCTACACCAAAGGAGTTGTCGAACAGCGGGAGAGGTAATTCGCTCTCGAGTGGGAGGACCAGATTTCATCGGACATTCAAGCTCTCCGTGATGAGGTCGAGGATGCCGTCCAAGCTTTCGAGGAGGGAATGCCGAACCGCGATCTGGAGGATGCCCTGGAGGAGGCTCGGGAGCTGGCCAGAGGAGCCGAATCACTGGGACGTAGGCTGGAGGCCCGCGGTGCTCTTGGACAATCGGAACAGGGCCAGGAAGGGCAACCTGGTGAGGAAGGCCAACAAGGCCAGGAAGGCCAAGAGGGTCAAGAGGGACAGCAAGGTCAGCAGGGCGGACAAGGCCAGCAAGGCCAGCAAGGGCAGCAAGGCCAACAGGGGCAGCAAGGTCAGCAAGGCCAACAGGGTGGCAGAGGCGGGGAGCGAACCGGAGAACAAGCGGGGCAGGGCGGTGGCCGTCAGGGTGATCAGACCAGTGAGGATCCGACCGGCGATAGGCGCATGCAAGGATCCCCCTTCGGTGGCGCCACCCGAGGAGACCCGGTGCCGTTCTCTGAAGAGGAGATCCGGCAGTTCACCCGTGAGTTCGCCCAACGCCTAGCTCAGGCTCAGCAACTCCAAGAGGCCCTGGTGGAGGCCGGCCGGGACGTCCCGGACTTGGAGGAAGCCATCGAAGCGCTTGAGAGTCTTCGGGACCCGGAGGTCTATGGCGACCTTCCTCAAATCGCCCTCCTTCAAGAGCAGATCCAGGAAAACCTGAAGCGGTTGGAGTTCCTACTTCGGCGTGAGGTGGAGGGGGAGAGTGAAGGCCGAGCAGCCCTCACGGGCACAGACGACGTACCCGCGGGCTTCCGCCGCATGGTGGAGGAGTACTTCAAGAACCTCGCCCGTGGCGGGGGCTTCTCAGGTGGAGGTAGCTGACAGCTACTGAATCGTCGCGGTTCCCGTTGGAAGTTGAGATGCCAGGGATGTCATCTGGTACAAAGTCAGAGTCGTCGGATCGGCTGGAATCTGACCTTCCAGAATCCGCAGGAAGAAGGGATCCTC
>JBDHMC010000324.1:0-3570 GCA_039656355.1 Gemmatimonadota bacterium
CGTTCTTGGCCAAGTTCCCCGCGATGGTATAGATCCAGGTGGAAAACTTCTTGGTTTGGTCGAACCGGTGTAGGTGCCGGTAAACTCGAACGAAGGTCTCTTGCACCAAATCCTGAGCCCGTTCCCTGTCTCCGACGGTACGATAGACAAAGTTCAGGAGCCTCTTGTCGTATCGGTTCGCCAGCTCCCCAAAAGCCCGTGAGTTTCCGTCCAGGAAGTGCTGAACCACCTGGCTGTCGGTCCAATCGCCAAACCCTCGACGAGCTTTCCGAGGCTCGGAATCACCTCCTGGAGCTTTCGGTTGGATCTCTCTGACTTGATTCGCGCTCATCGCTCCCCCGGTTTCACTGGTGGTCCGAGAAGAGGCCCCTTTTGGGCACACACCCCGTCATCCTCCCCCTGGGCAGGATCCGTACCATGGAGAAATCCCCTTATTTGTTGGGGATTCCTTCTTCGGCTGTCCCCTTTTTGATACAGGTCTGATCGTTTTGGGGACGATCCCCCTTCATTTTCTAAGACGCCTGAAGCTCAAGGAATCGCACACCGCTGCCTCAAGCCTGGTCTCTTCGAAGGCGATCCACGAGCAGGATTCCCACCAGGCTCTTCCCGTCCCGGATCATCCCGTCACGGACAAGATCCAGGACTTTTGAGAGCGGAAGTTCCACCACCTCTATGAATTCGTCCTCATCTCTCCGGACCGTTCCTTTCGTCAGGTCGGTCGCCTGGAAGATGTGAATCTCTTCGTTGGTGAAGCCTGGAGTGGTGAGAAGCCGCGTCAGGGGCTGAAGGTCCTGGGCCGAGTACCCCGTCTCTTCCTCCAATTCTCGTCGGGCACACTCCTCCCACGATTCGCCGTCGAAGGGAATACCAGCCGGAATCTCATAGATGAACCCGCCGGCTGCATACCTGTATTGGTGGATCAAAACCAGTTCAGGATCCGGGTCATCCAGGTTCCCCAAAAAGGGTACCACCGCTGAGGCGCCCCGGTGGCGGATGATCTCCAATTCCCCTTCGCTTCCATCGGGAAACCTTATCCGGTCCACGGATAGGTGGACCACCCGGCCATCATGAATCAACCTCGAATCAAGGAGTCCAACTCCGGATTCAGGATTCCCCCTGGCACCTTCGAACGAACCGGTCATGAGCCCACCCATTTGTATGAAAGGAATACGAAGCCCCCCGGGAAGGGTTGCAGGGAGAGCTAAGACGGGGGGACAACCTCTACCGGCCCGAAACCAAGATCCTCCAGTGGCCCCTGGATTCCCTTCGCGTCTCCGGCCACCACTACCACCAGCTCTCCAAGCCGAAGAGTTTCCCGACCCGCCGCCAGTGCCGCTTCGGGAGTGACACCCCTGATCCGATCCCTGTAGGTCCCGAAGAAGTCATCGGGAAGATCGTAAATCTGGAGCTCACTGATTCGGGCAGCCACCTGTCCGGTAGTTTCCAGAAGAAGTGGAAACACGCCAGCGATGTAGTCCCTGGCCCTCTCTACCTCTTTCTCGGTGGGGCCATCCTCCAAAAGCCCCTCCAGCTCCGCCAGAGCTTCTCTCACTGCATCCGCCGTCACCTCCGTGGCCACCGCCATGGAAATCCCAAAGGGTCCTGCGCCCCTCCGGAGGGAAAAGCGGGAGCGGACTCCGTAGGTATAACCTTGTTCCTCCCGGAGGTTGAGCATCAGCCGGCTGGTGAAGGCACCACCAAGAATCGTGTTGAAAATCTTGAGGGGAAAGAAGTGGGGAGTCGATCGGGACACCCCGACCTGCCCAATCCGGATCTCCGATTGAACCGAGCCCGGTCGGTCCACCACCATCACCCGCCTCTCAGCGAACCTGGGACTCAAGTCTGCCCCTGGCCTACCTCCCGGCCCACCACTCCAATCCCCGAAATGGGCTCTCGCCAGAGCCTCCACTTCCGATACTTCAACGTCTCCCACCACCACCATCCCAGCTCCTGACGGCTTGTAGTGATCCGATACGAAAGAGCGGATCTCCTTCGGGCCAAGAGCCTCTACCGACTCATGGCTTCCGGCCAGGGGTCGGTGGTAGGGGGCGGAGTCGGAGTAGAAAAAGTGAGCAGCTGCATCATCGGCGAGGCTACCTGGATCCATCTGTCGCTGCCGAATGGCCGCCAACCGCTGTTTTTTGAACCGGTCTACTTCTTCCTCGGGAAATGCCGGGCGGAGCAAGGCCTCAGCCAAGAGGCCCACAGCTTCCTCCATCCGTTCAGAGAGGCATGTCAGGGAAGCCGTCGTCGAATCCCAACCGGTCCGGACCGAGAGGCCCGTCCCGATTCCCTCCAAAGCCTCCGCCAGCTCCGGACCGCTGAGCTTCGCCGATCCACCTTCCAAGCCTTCACCGGAGAGGACAGCGAGGCCCCCGGAAGCATCAGGAAGTAGCGCTTCCCCCGCGTCCAAAGCCACCGTTACGGTTACCAGAGGGACACGGGTCATACGGGCTATTTTGAGCTCCAATCCGTTCGGGAGATCAGAGGTGAGCACCGGGGGGAAGTCGAACGATCGGACGGAGCCCGACTCGGGGGCGTTGGACCGATCCAGGAGGGGGACCGCCGGGCCCGTCATTCGCCATCTCCCGGGATATATGTGAGGAACGCCCTGTTCTCCGGCCCGAGGAACTCTCCTCCGAAATCCTGAACCTGGGACCGGGTTACCGCTCTTACCCGATCGACTTCGGTATTCAACCGGGCAGGGTCGTCGAAGGTTTGATCGAACATGGAAAGGAGGTCAGCCCTCCCGCCCACCTGCTGAAGGTTTCGCATGAGATGCGTCTCGGTCAGAGCAACGGCCCGATCCAGCTCACCCTGCCCAACGGAGGCCAACCCTTCCAACTCCTCCAAAAGGGCTCGTTCCAGGGTCTCCGGGTCCGCCCCTGGGTAGCCGGTGACCCAAAAGAGAAGGAGAGATGCACTGGTCTGGAGGGGGAACAGATATGCGAGGACATCCTTGGCCACCCGCTTCTCCCGAACAAGCGACCGGTAAAGCCGTGACGCTTTCCCTCCGCCCAATACCGTCGCCGCCACCTCCGCGGTATGAAAGCCTTCTGCTGTGATCGGGGGGACTCTGACCGCCAGGTAGACCCGGGGGAGTGGCACGTCCGCCACAACCTCTTCCCGGACCGTGTCCCCCATGACGGCAGGAATCTCCACCTCGCCAGGTAGGGGAGGGATGGATGCCCCGGAAGGGATCTCACCGAAGTATCGCTCAATCAGATCCAAGGCCGAATCGGAGTCGAAGTCTCCGGCCAAGGTCAGGACGGCATTGTTGGGGACATAGAAGGTCTCAAAAAACTCGGCAACGTCCTCTAACGTGGCAGCCCCAATATCTTCCATGGACCCTATGACGGAGTGGTGGTAAGGGTGGCTGGAGGGAAACGCCAGGGCCTGGATCCGTTCGTCCCAATCCCCGTAGGGTCGGTTGTCGTATCTCTCTTTCCGCTCGTTTTTCACCACTTCCTGCTGGTTTTCCAACTTCTCCTGCGTCATTGCGGGTAGCATCCAACCCATCCGGTCCGACTCGAGCCAGAGGGCAAGTTCGAGGTGGTTGGAGGGGAGGGT
>JBDHMC010000325.1:0-3565 GCA_039656355.1 Gemmatimonadota bacterium
GAACTTTGAAGGGAAGTATTTCCGGACCGATATCGGTTGGCGGGAATTCGCCAGGGACGAAGGGAACCGCCCATGATTGTTCCCACGACACCAAACGGCGAGGGTCGGCCGGGCGGTACCGCCGTCCGGCTCTAGGCCCCTTCCAGCCATCTCCTCTCATGCCTGAATTGCCCGAGGTCGAGACCGTTGTCCGGCAATTGGCCGAGACCCTTCCGGGACATCGGATTCGCGGCGTCGACGTGATTCATGCGGACCTCCTCAAAGAGCCTCCGGTTTCTTTCCGCAGGGCCCTCCTCGGTTCCTCCATCCACTCAGTGAACCGAAGGGGGAAGAACATCGTCATTACCCTTTCTGACTCCCATTGCTTGGTCGTGAACCTGGGGATGACCGGGAAGCTCCTCTTCTCACCTCCCCTTCCCGAGCCAGGAGCGAGGCCCGACGAAGAGGAACCTTCCCATCTCGCCCTTACCTTCACCCTGGAACCCCAAGCCTCCCTCCTTTACGCGGACACCCGCCGGTTCGGGTGCCTCCGACGGTTCACTTCGGCGGAGTGGCAGCGGGAATCGGCCCGCCTGGGGCCTGAGCCCCTGGACCCGGAGTTGACCTCGGAAGACCTCCGCCAACGTTTGGTCCCATCTCGTTCCCCCATCCGGTCTTGGCTGTTGGATCAAACGAAAATCGCCGGCGTCGGGAACATCTACGCTTCCGAGGCCCTATTCAGGGCAGGGATCCACCCCAAGCGACCAGCACAATCTCTGGGCTCCCGGGAGTCAGCAAGCCTCCTGGAGGGGGTGCGGGACGTCCTCTCCGATGCGATCCGGGCCCGGGGGACGACTCTCAGAGATTATCGGACGGCAACAGGTGACCGGGGTGGTTTCGGCCCCTGTCTCCAGGCGTACGGCAGGGAGGGAGCCCCTTGTCCCAGGTGTAACACACACATAAAGCGCATCGTATTTGCCAACAGATCAGCCTTTTTTTGCCCGAGCTGCCAGCCGAACCTATGAAGTTTCGTTTTCTACTTCTTTCCATCGTGGTGTGCTTCCAGGCATGTGTCTCATTGGGACAACCCACCGGGCCCAGGGCCGAGGAAGCCTCAACGGTCACCCCCCAGGTTCTGGAACACACCTTGGAGAACGGGTTGCGGCTGTTCATTCTCCCCCGCCCCGGAGTGCCGATTTCTTCTTTCGTGGTGCAGTACCGGATAGGCGGGGTGAATGAAGAGCCCGGGAATACGGGAATTGCCCACCTACTGGAGCATCTTCTCTTCAAGGGAACAACTTCGGTGGGCACCCGAGACTACGCCGCAGAAGTACCGCTTCAAGAAGAAATGGACCGCTGGTTCGATTCCATCCTGGCATTGGAAGACTCGGCACCTTCTGACACTGGAGTTCTCTCTTCCCTGGAGGAGCGGATTCGCAGGTTGGAGGAAGAGGCATCCCAGTTCATTGCCAGCAATGAATTCGATGAGATCCTCTCGGAAAACGGGGCCCGGGGCCTGAACGCCACGACCACGTCGGAGTCCACGACCTACTTCGTGGAGCTTCCTTCGAATCGGGCCGAGCTCTGGTTCGTCCTGGAGGCGGACCGGATGCAAAATCCCGTCTTTCGGGAGTTCTACACCGAACGAGCCGTGGTTGCGGAGGAGCGTCGGCTTCGCTTGGAAAACAGCCCGGGCGGCCTTCTCTTTCAGGCCCATATGGCCGCAGCCTTCAAGGAACATCCTTATGGGAACCCCGTGGTGGGTAATATGGAGGACGTACGACGGCTCTCTCGGCCCACTGTCGATTCGTACTTCCGACGGTTTTACGGACCAAACAACGCGGTGGTGGCCATCGCCGGGGACGTGGATCCAGACCAGATCCTGACCTGGGCCCGGGAATACCTTGGCCCAATCCCGCGGGGAGAAGACCCCCCGCCCGTCCGAATCGAGGAGCCACAACAGAGAGCTGAACGCAGAGTTGAGGTCATCTACGATGCGGAGCCGGCCATCCGGATCGGGTGGAAAGTCCCTTCATCCCAGGCGGAGGATGCCCCGGCTCTCCACATGTTGACCTCCCTCCTCACGGGAGGACGAAGCTCCCGGATCTACCGCCGTTTGGTCCTGGAAGACCGAATCGCGTCCGGGGTCAGTTCAAGCATCGAGCCCGGACAGCTTTACCCTGGGCTCTTCTCAATCCAAGCCAGCCCCCTTCACCCTCATACGGTTCAAGAGTTGGAAGAGACCATCTACGAGGAGTTGAAGAGACTGAAAGAGAAGCCTCCCGAGGAGGGTGAGCTCCGGAGGGTCTGGAACCAACTCGAAGCATCGGAGGTACGGCGCCTCCGTTCAAACTTCGGCTTGGCGCTTCAGGTCGCGGGCTCCGCCTCAATGTACGGGGATTGGAGGATCACTTTCGATTACTCGAGAAGGCTTCAGGAGGTGACACCCGAAGACATCCAACGGGTCGTCACGAAATACTTCCAGGAGCGGTATCGAACCGTAGCCACCTTGGTGAAGCCAACCAAGAATTCGGGGGGGACCCAGTGATGGCCTCTTTCCGGGTCAGCCGAGTGGGATCTGCCCTGCTCCTGGGACCTCTGCTCCTGTGCACAATGGTCCCAACCGAAGGCCAAGCCAATCGGCCTGTGGGTCGGGATGCTGCAATGGGTCTTCGTTTCGGAAAACTGAGCTTCGACCCGCCTGAGGTCCAACGGCGGACTTTGGAATCGGGTGTGGCGGTGTTCCTTTCAGAAGATCATTCTCTCCCACTGGTAACCCTCTATGCTCGGTTTCAGGGTGGGTATGCCGTCCTTCCCCGGAGTTTCTATGCGGCGGCCTCAGCCTTGCCCGGTCTTCTTCGGACGGGTGGAACGACGGTCCTGCCCCCTGATTCGGTGGACTACCTGCTGGATTTCTACGCTCGCCAGATGACCTTCGGCGGAGGGGGGCAGAGCACGTACAGCAGCGTAAACACCTTGACCAAGCATCTGGCTCCAGCCATCGGACTCTGGTCTGATATCCTGTTGAACCCTGGGTTCGACTCCCGGGAAGTCGGGGTGTGGCGCGACCGCCAATTGGAGAGCATAAGGCGAAGGGCGGACAATCCTGGTCTGCTGGCTGTGTCCGAGTTCAATCGGATCATGTTTGGGGACCACCCCATCGGATGGGAGTTGAGTGAGGAGGACCTTAATCCCGAGAGAATGAACGCTGAAGGCGTCTTCGATGCTTATTCCCGGATTTTTTGCCGGGAAAACCTGATTTTGGGAGTCGTCGGGGATGCCCGTATGTCCGAAATCGCCCCTCTCTTGGAGGAGATGGTTTCGAGTTTGCCTACCTGCACGGAACCACTCGTGAAACCGGAGCCTCCCCAGTTGAGGGAAGGCAGAAAAGTCTTCCTGATCCCAAAAGACCTTACGCAAAGCACTGTGGTCATTGCTGGGCCGGGAGGAATCTCCCAGGGGACGGATCCCGACTACTTTGCATCCAGGATCGGGAACTCCATCCTCGGTGCCAACGGATTCAGCAGCCGGCTCTTGTCCCAGGTCCGAACCGAAAAGGGGTACGCATATTCTGCGTCATCTCTTT
>JBDHMC010000326.1:0-3560 GCA_039656355.1 Gemmatimonadota bacterium
CAGGGGCCCTGGGATTTTCCAGGAACTCTTCCGGTCGTTCCCGAAATCCTCGAGTCTGAAGAGTTTGGAAGCTGAAAGTCAGTTCCCTTCCGTCCTCGGGGAAAACCCGGTAATAGCCGTTGTGGAAAGTCCAGCCCACCTCAGGATCGAAACGTACGATCGTGGAACTGAGATGGTCCTCTGGACGATTGGATCCGGGCTCCACCGTCTCCATCACGACTTGGTTCATCGTCCCGGAGGAAACACTGAGGCTTTGAACGCTGAAGTTTCGGCCACCCTCCCCCTGAAAGGAGAAATTCCCCCGATAATCCCTCGTAACCTCCCGATGTTGAAGGATCTCGCCGGCGATTTTGTTTGCGCGAGGTACCACCGCGGCTAGGCCCAGCGCTGCCCCGGTAAGGAAAACCCCCAGAGTGAGGATGGGCACGATGAGGCGGTGGAACGAAATCCCACCGGCCTTGGCCGCCACGATCTCCCTGTGGAGCGTCATCGTCTGGATTGTGAAGACGACTCCCACCAGGCCGGCGATGGGGAAGGCCCATTGGATGAACTGGGGCAACATGAAGAAGTAGGCCTTGGCGATGGCCAACCCAGTCAGGTCTTGGTCGAGGTACCCCTCCAGGTTTTCGGTGATGTCTCCAAGGATGAAGAGGATGGGTGCACCAAAGGTGAAGGCGACAAAAGTCCGGAAAAAGGATAGGGCCACCAGGCGGTCGAGGATGCGGATCATGAGGTCGTCCTCATGCCCCTTCTCTTTGGGCGACCCACAGGAGGGGTTTCTTGATCGCTGAGATCAAAGTGAAAACCAGATCGTCCCACCCTCCTCCCCTGGCGGTGGCGACCTGTCTGGAAATCCCCCGAACCATGAGAATCCCCACGGGGAGGAGAATCAGGTTTGGAAGCCACATGGCCAAAGCCGGGCTGACGTATCCCTTATTTGCCAGGGTCTCCCCACCGATGAGGGAAGCCCAAAAGATCGCAAAGATGACCACGGACGTGGTGATGACCATCCCCACCCCACCTCGAGGGAAACGAACCGCCAACGGTGCCCCGAGGAGAACAAAAACGATGCAGGCGAAGGAAATGGCGTACTTCTTGTGAATCTCCACTCGCTTCTCCAGGGCACTCAACCGAAGGAATTCCGCTTGTTGTGAGTTGGTCCGTGTGGTAAGAAAGACAGACCGGGTGATCTCATCAGGAGGCGCCGGTCCGGGGTCGGAGTCCACATCGATCCGGTTCCCTCCGGAGGCGCTGGCGGCGACAGGCGGAATCAGAGAATCCCCATCTATTTGCCAGCCTAGGGCCCTTCTGACTGCATAAAGGGCATCGTCCTTCATGGTGGTGAGATATCCCTGTCGGGCCTCCTCCGCTGCCTTTGCCGAGTCCGCCAGTTGTTCTGTGGACATCTCCCGGTCCCCTCTTCGGTCACCTCCCACCCCCATCTCAAGCATGTTCTGGACACCCGGGATAGGAAGAAACTGCTCCACGAACTCAGCTCGTTGAAACTTGCCTTCTTGGTTCCGGAGTACCTCGAGGACGACACCATCATAGAGAGTGAGAAAAAGATCCGTTTGGTCTTGGCTAAAGGCCATTTTTCCCCGATCGGCGTAGGTGGTCCGGCGGGCCTGGGGATCACTCACATCGGAGATGATGATATCCTCCATCACCGATGTCACGGGATCGATTCGCACGGCCGAGAGGAAAAAGGTACGCCTCGCCCCCCCTTCCACTCCGGAGTCGAACTGGTTTAGCACCTGCTCCCGGAGTTGGAAGGTGGGACTCTTGAGATTGACATCGACCAGTAGTTTCCTTAACGCATGGTTGGTTTCCGGCAGCACTCGATCGTTGAATAAGAACATGCCCCCGGCCAGGAGGGCTCCAATACCGATAAGGGGGAGGAGAAGCCGAACGGGGTTTACCCCCCCGCTTGTCATGGCCGTGATCTCGTTTTCGGCGGTGAGGTCGCTGAAGGCGAAGAGGACCGCTACCAATACCGACATAGGGAGGGTGAGAGCAACAGTATGGGGAAGGGCCAGGAGGGCGAACTGGCCCAGGACCGTCCAAGGGAGTCCCTTGCCTACCAGTTGGTCCAACCTCTGGGCGATGGTATTTAGAAAGAGGAGACCCGTGATGAGGGTAAAGGAGAAGAGAAACGGGGCTACATGGCTCCGGATCAGATAGCGAATGAGTATGGACATCAAAGTCCTGTTTGGACCTGGTAACGTTCGGTTTCCCGTGGGCGTCGAGTGGTGAGGAAGTTTACCCCGTGACAGACCTCTCCTCAACCCGTGAGAATACCCCTCCTGGCCACTTCCGGTCCCGGGCGTAGCCGGTAATGTGCCGTTTACCGTTCCTTTTTGCCGGAGCCCTCCTGTTGGGTGCCGGAAATCCCCCGGAGACGGCAGGGGTGGAGGGATCGGGCCAGATAACACTTCAGGAAGCCCTTCCCCAGGCATCGGGTTCCCAGATCTTGATGGTCCACCTCGGGCTTCAGACCAGGCCCCTTCCCTATCCCATTCAACTACCGGTCGTCCCGCCTCTCCCCTTTTTCCCGGGGGGCGTCCTTGGGTCTCCGACTGCGTCTTCGACTGCGTCGGGGCCTCTCTTCAGCGATCCAATCCAGATCTTCGGCCTGGAGGCTAGGGGGCCTCTGAGGGGCCTTGCATCAGAGGCGCTGCCAGGGGCGCTGCCAGGTGCACTGCCAGGTGACCCTTCCACAGTGGTTCCTCCTGGACAGCAGGAGCTCCCGCCCCTTTTCCAGTCGGAGTTCGCTAAGGTGGCAGTGCAGCTGAGAGGGAGAGGCGAGTTAGGTGGTGATTGGACTCGTTTTCGACCCTGCGAGGTAGGGCTTCAAGAAAGCTGTGACCCGGGGCTCTTCCCTCAGATCAAACCGGACATCCAATTCAGGATCCTCGCATCGTGGACCGTTGCCAAACGGATCCACGTTGATGTGGACTATGACGAGAACCGGGAGTTCTCCGCGGTAAACAATGTGAACCTCTACTACCAGGGGGAGGAGGGGGAAATCGTCAGGCGGGTGGAGGTGGGGGACGTCACTCTGGTCTTCCCTGAGTCGAGGTTTCTGGCCCAAGGGATCCCCGCCGGGAATTTCGGCTTCCGGGCCATCACAGACTTCGGGCCATTGGACGTCCAGACCGTTTTTGCCCAGCAGAGTGGTGATATCTCCTCTCGGGATTTCCAGCTCACCGGCGTAGGGGGGCGCCAGGCCTTCATCCAGGAGGACACCCTGACCCTGGACGATGCGGACTTCGTTCGGGGGCAATTTTTCTTCCTGGTTGATCCGAGGGACCTAACAGGGTTTCCCCACCTGGATGTCTTGTCCCTCGATCCGGGTGCGGCTCCCCCCTCGGTGGCCCCTGGGGTAGAGCCCATCCAGCTCTATCGATTCGAGAACGATCCGGTGACCCGCCAGCAGGTAGAAGGTTACATCCAAGCAAAAGCGGTGGCGGAGCGGGACGGGGAGGCCGTGAACGAGTCAGGTTGGTTCAGGTACCTCCAACCAGGAGTCGACTACCTCCTTCACCCCAGCGGCCTATGGC
>JBDHMC010000327.1:0-3558 GCA_039656355.1 Gemmatimonadota bacterium
GTCCTTCTTGCTGGCTCGGGACTTCTGGTACGAAGCCTCTCAAACCTCGAAACCCTGAATCCGGGGTTCGACCCCCAAGGCCTCCTCACCGCCGAGATCCAGCTCCCTGGAGCAGGGTACCCCGACGCCACCTCTCGGACCCAGTTCTTCTCGACCCTCCATGACAAACTCCTGGCCCTGCCTGGAGTGGCCTCGGCGACCTTCGCCAGTCACCTCCCCATTAAGGATTTTGGGAACGTCTTCCATGCGTACCCGGAGGGGAATGAAGAACAGGATGAGCGGACCTTCCTCCGGTCCGTCGGCCCGGGATATTTCCGCACCTTGGACATTCCCGTTTTGGCGGGGCGAGGGGTGGAAGATGGGGATGGTGCGGGGGCCCCCAATGTCGTGGTGATCAGCCAGACAGCGGCCCGGCGGTTCTTCCCCAGTGAGGATCCCCTGGGAAAAGTGGTGATGTTGAATCTTTCGTCGGGTCCGAGGCCCATGGAGGTGGTAGGGGTGGCGGGAGATGTCCGGCTGAGTCGCCTGGAAGAGGATCCGGAAGCAGCCCTCTACCTGCCGTACGCCCAACGGACCTCGGGTACCGTGAGCGTCGCCCTGAAGATCCTGACACCCCCGGAGGGCCTGGCCGGGACGCTGAGGGAGGTCGTTCGGATGATGGATCCCGCCGTCCCCCTCACCCAGGTAGCCAACCTGGAGGCCCTGGTCGCCGAGTCCATGGCGGAAAGGCGGGTCATCACACTCTCTCTCATCCTCCTTTCCCTCCTTCCACTGGCACTGGCTTCCGTGGGACTCTTTGCCGTGTTGGCGTATCACGTTTCCAGGCGTCGCCATGAGATGGGGATCCGACTGGCCCTGGGAGCGAACCCTGCCCACGTGGGCAGGTTGGTGCTAGGGCAGGGACTACGGTTGGTGTGGTTGGGGGTGGGCCTGGGCCTGGTGGGAGCTTGGGGAGGTACGCGCCTCCTCCAGGGTCTGCTCTTCGGTGTCGAGACCACCGACCCCGTCACATTCCTTGGGGTGACGGGGCTGGTGTTGACGGTGTCGGCTCTCGCCTGCGCAATCCCGGTGTGGCGAGCCGCGCGATCCGATCCTACGAGGGCTCTTCAGGCGGAGTAGGTAGGGTCCAACGACGCCAAATCCCCCTCCACCTGTTCCCATTCTTCCATGAGCCGCTTCAGATGGTTCTGGAGCTCGGTCCGCTCCTCCTCCATGGACCGGATGTCGTCCGGCTCCACCTGCTGGTAAAAGGTGGGCTCCGCGAACCGCCCGTCGATCCCACTCATGCGGGCCTCTGAATCCTCGATCTCCTTCAGGAGCGCTTTCTGGCGTTCCTCCAGCTTCCACTTGTTCAGGTACAGTGGCTTCTCCAGTGGCTTCTCCAGTGGCTTCTTCGGTGGCTTCTTCGGTGGCTTCTTCCGTGGCCCCGGTGTGTTCTGTTCGCCTGTCTGGCCCACGGCGTTCTCCGAAAGGACGTTTCCCTTCCCCTTCCCCTTCTTCTCCCGTTTTGCCCTCAAGATCACCTGATCGGCATCCAGGTGGTCATCCCCGCAAAAATGAACGTATTCCTCGTAGGTTCCAGGGTAGTCCCGGATTGTGTCGGGTTGGATTTCCACAATACGTGTGGCCAACGCCCCGACAAACCAACGATCGTGGGAAACGAAAATCAGCGTGCCCTTGAAGGTCTTGAGCCCCTCGACCAGGGCTTCGATCGCCTCCAGATCCAGGTGGTTGGTGGGCTCGTCCAGAACCAGGACGTTGGGGTTTTCCATACCCAACCGGCTGAATATCAAACGCGCCGCCTCTCCACCGGAGAGGGTTTCTAGACGCTTCTTCGGTTCGTCTCCCGAGAACAGCATCAGAGCCAGCCGCCCTCTCACCCACCCGATGTCCTTGTCGGGACAGTAGTCCCAGATCCACTCCTCTGCGGTCCTGGTCAGGTCGTCGAACTGTTCCTGGTGATCCTGAGCGAAGTAGCCTGGATGAGTTTCGTAGCCCCACTCCACCTCACCTGCGTCAGGCGCCATCACGCCCACGGCGATCTTGAGGAGGGTAGACTTTCCGATGCCGTTGGGTCCCATGATGGCGAGGCGGTCGCCCCGTTGCACCGTCAGATCGACGCAGTGGAGCACCTCGTTGGCCCCGAACGATTTCTTTAGGCCGTCGATCTTGAGAACGTCCCGGCCGCTGTTGCGCTTTTGTTCGAACCGGAACGTGGGGTAACGTCGCGAGCTCGTGGGCACCTCGGTAATCTCGGCGGCTTTCTTCTCGATCATCCGGACCTTGCTCTGGGCCTGACGCGCCTTGCTGGCCTTCGCCCGGAACCGATCCACAAATTTCTGGTGGTGGTCGATCTCCCTCTCCCTCGCAGATAGGTCCTTCTCCCGCCTGATGTGCTCCGCCTCTTTTGCCTCCAGGAACGCGGAGTAATTGCCGGGATAGGGCAGGACTGTCTCGTAGTCCACATCCAGGATGTTGGTCACGACGTTGTCCAGAAACCGATGGTCGTGGGAGATGACCACCACCGGCCCTGGAAAGTCCTTCAGGAACAGCTCGAGCCACCGGATGGAGAGGATGTCCAGATGGTTCGTGGGCTCGTCAAGGAGGAGAACGTCCGGTTGGCTAGCCAACACCTGAGCTAGCAGCACCCGAAGCTTGAAGCCGCCGGAGAGGGTGGAGAGTGGGTCTCGGTGAATCTCGGAGGGGATTCCCAACCCTTCCAAAATCGCCCCTGCTCGGGCCTCGGCGGTGTAGCCATCGTTGTGCTGGACGATTTCTTCGACCTCGGCAAACCGATGGGAATCGAAGTCCTCCTCGGCCCTGGCCAGGATCTTCTCCCGCTCCTCCAAGGCCTGCCAGAGCACGAGATTCCCCATCATGGCCACATCCAGAGTCCTCTGGTCCTCGTGCTTGAAGTGGTCCTGCCGCAGCACGCCCAGACGCGCGTCCTTGGGGATGCTCACGTGGCCCTCGGTGGCGTCCTCCTCACCGCTGAGGATGTTCAGGAGCGTCGTCTTCCCGGACCCGTTCGCGCCCACAAGGCCGTGACGCTCTCCACGATTGAGCTGGACCGATACGCCGGCGAAGAGCGTCCGGTCCCCGAAGGACTTACCCAGGTTCGAGATGGAGATCATGGGGGAGAATCTAAAGGAATCCAATCGGACTGGCTCTTCTGGCCCCCATCCCATATCCTGAGAATCCTCACCATCCGCAGGCCCCGGAAGCAGGAGTGGCACGGCCATGAGCGAGAAGAAGAAGAGTAAGGACACGCCTGACCTGATCACTCGTCGGGGGTTCGTGAGCCATGCCGCGGCAGCCGGCGGTGGCGGAGTTCTCGCCCACGTGATGGGGGGGCCGGGCGGCACGTTGCACGCCGAATCCGTGCCTGAATCCCCGCCGGCAACTTCCTCGGAACCCGCCCCCATCCCCAGAAGGCCCTTCGGTAATACCGGGGCCGAAATTCCCATCGTCGGCTTGGGGGCCGGAAGCCGTTTCTACGGGTCCACCCCCGACGACGAGAGTGCCGCGGAGCTGATTCGAGCCGCCATCGACCGGGGA
>JBDHMC010000328.1:0-4178 GCA_039656355.1 Gemmatimonadota bacterium
TGGTCCTTGCGGCCATCATCGTTTGCGTCCTCTTCCTCACGGTGGCACGGGCACTCAAGGGGAAATACGAGGGGCAGGCCCCCAGTGGACTGGCCAACGCCATGGAGGCGATGATCATCTACTTCCGGGACGAAATAGTCCGGAGGAACATCGGCCACGGCGCCGATGGCTACACTCCGTTCATCCTGACCCTCTTCTTCTTTATCCTCACCATGAATCTCCTGGGCCTCATACCCTGGGGAGCCAGCCCGACCGGGAACATTATGGTCACAGGGGCCCTGGCCGTGGTGAGTCTGATCGCCATCGAGGTGAGTGGTTTCGTGGCGCTGGGGCCGGCGGGATACGCGAAGACCATCTTCTTCGCCCCCAAGGGCATGGGGCCGGTTGGCACGGCTATCATGCTGGTGATCATGACCCCGGTAGAGCTGGTCGGGAAACTGGCCAAGCCCTTCGCCTTGATGATTCGGCTTTTCGCCAACATGACGGCGGGTCACACTGTCATTCTTTCCCTCATGGGCCTGATCTTTGTTTTCGGGAATCTCAGTATCGGCCGCTGGGGAGTTGCCGCGGGCTCCGTCGGGATGTCCGTGGCCATGATGATGCTGGAGATCTTCGTGGCGTTCCTGCAGGCGTATATTTTCGCCATGCTGACGTCTGTATTTATTGGTCTGATTCGGCACGCCCACTGAGGCGTCAAGGACGCCCACTGAGGCGGCGAACCAGGCTCCGTTGGGTATTTGCAGTTTGCGTAAACCTTAATAGACGAGACGAGAAACCATGCTGCACGCTTTCCTTACTGCCGTTCAAGATGGGGCCGCCAACATGGATCCCCTGGCAGCCAAGAACTACCTGAGCCTCTTGGGCGCTGGCCTCGGCGTCGGCCTTACGGTGATTGGGACGGGTCTCGGAATCGGCAAGATCGGCGAGAGCGTCACGGCCGGGATTGCCCGTCAACCCGAAGCAGCCGCCTCCATCCAGACCGCCGGAATCATCCTGGCCGCTCTCATCGAGGGCGTTGCGTTGTTCGGGCTGGTCATCGGGCTGCTCTTCAAACTCATGTAATTGTTCCGGAGCTTCGGCCCCGGAGGTGCTCCCGGGAACCGGTCTTCTGGACCCACTCACCGCTATTGACGGTGCGGTGGTTATGGCTCAGAGAACCGGACCCGGGGGATGACAGACCTCTAAGGTGTCCCCGACGTCTCGGGAAAAAGAACTATGAGATTTAGAACAAGTAGTCTGGCCCTTGCTGCGGTCCTGTTCTTGACGCCCCTGGCCCTTGTGGCCCAGGAGCACGGGGAAGAGGCTGGTGGTGGCGGACTTTTCGACATCAACGTGGGCCTGATGGTCTGGACGGTCATCATTTTCCTGACCGTGCTGACCGTCCTTTGGCGTTTCGCCTTTGGCCCCATCCTGGCAGCAGTGAACGCCCGGGAAGAGGGCATCAAGAACGCTCTGGAGGAGGCTCGGAGTCGACAAGCCGAGGCCGAAACACTCCTCGAGGAACACAAGGCACAACTGGCTGATGCCCGCCGGCAAGCCCAGGGGATTCTGGCCGAAGGCAGGGAGGCTGGTGGCCGGTTGCAGAAGAAAATCGAGGGGAAGGCCCGAGAGGAGAGCGAAGCCATTCTCGCTCGGGCGAGAGCTGAAATCGGACGGGAGAGAGACGCCGCCGTGGAGGTGCTCCGCCGGGAGACGGTGGACCTGGCCCTCGCTGCAGCCTCAAAACTGCTTCACCAGAAGCTGGACGGGGAGCAGGACCGGAAGCTCGTCACGGACTTTGTTGACGGCCTTTCGAACAAAAGCTCTGGAGCTGAGGCGTGACCAACGAGACCATCGCCAGGAACTACGCCGCGGCGCTCTTCGATCTGGCTCAACGCCATGAGGGGTTGGAAGCGTTTGCCCATGGGGTGGATATCGTGGTGGGGTTGCTGGATCAGAACCCAAACTTCCTGGTTTTCCTGGAAACCCCCCGGATTGCGGACAGGGACAAAAAGGAGCTCCTGAAGAGGGTTTTTGGCGAGACCCTTCCCACCTCCCTCCTCAACTTCCTCCAAGTGACTGTGGACAAGAGGCGCCAGCGCGTTTTGAGCCTTATCGGGGAGGAGTTCCATGCCTTTCTCGATGCCCACTTGGGTAGGACCCACGTCATGGTGACGGTGGCCAGGGAACTGGATTCCAACACCATGCAAGACCTTTCCCAGAAGCTCTCAGCTCATCTGGGAACAGAAGCAATCCCTCACGTCCGGGTGAAACCGGCGATTTTGGGGGGGGTGCTTCTGAAAACGGGGGACACCGTTTACGACGGTACCCTCCGAAGACGGATCAAAAACCTAAGAAAGCAGTTGGTGTCCGCCGAGCTTCCTGGCGCTGCCCTCCGTGGCGGTGCGTCCTGAAGCCGGGGATCCCGATTTCACTTCATGAGGACCGAATAGGATAGGAAATGGCCAACGAGTCCCAGCTTCGACCCAGCGAAATCAAGGACATCCTCCTTTCGGAGATCGAGAATTACGAGGAGGAGCTCCATGCCGAAGAGGTGGGGGAGGTTCTTGAGGTAAAGGACGGAGTCGCCCGGATCTATGGCCTCACCAAGGCCATGGCCAGCGAAATGCTCGAGATCACCTCGTCCAAGACCGGGGAATCCCAAACAGCGCTTGCTCTGAACTTGGAAGAAGACAACATCGGGGCGGTCATCCTTGGGGAGTGGACCCACCTCCAGGAGGGAGACCAGGTCCGGCTTACCGGGGAGGTTCTCTCCATTCCCACTGGTGCCGGATACCTGGGGCGGGTGGTGGACCCTCTTGGCCAGCCCATCGATGGCCTGGGCCCGGTGGATCCCATCGAGGCAAACCGGCAAATCGACGTGGTGGCACCCGGGATCGTCCTGCGGCAGCCGGTGAAGGAACCCCTTCAAACCGGCCTGAAACCCATCGACTCCATGATTCCCATCGGCCGAGGTCAGCGCGAGCTCATCATTGGGGACCGGGGGACGGGTAAGTCTGCCATCGCCATCGATACGATCATCAATCAGAAGGACACTGATGTCATCTGCATCTACTGCTCCATTGGACAGCGAGCAGGGAAGGTGGCAGGGGTGGTGGAGACTCTCCGTGAACACGGGGCCATGGACTACACCATTGTGGTGGCGGCCAATGCCTCGGATCCGGCCCCCATGCAGTATATCGCGCCCTATTCGGCCTGTGCCCTTGCGGAGCACTTCATGTGGCAGGGCAAGCATACTCTGGTCATCTACGACGACCTGACGAAACAGGCCCAGGCTTATCGCCAGATCTCTCTGATTCTTCGTCGGCCTCCGGGCCGGGAAGCTTTCCCCGGAGACGTTTTTTATCTCCATTCGAGGCTTCTGGAGCGGGCGGCGAAATTGTCCGACGATAATGGCGGTGGGTCTCTAACCGCCCTTCCGGTCATCGAGACTCAAGGCGGGGATGTTTCGGCCTACATCCCCACCAACGTCATTTCCATCACCGACGGTCAGATCTTTCTGGAACCGGACCTCTTCTACTCGGGTGTGAGGCCTGCGGTGAACGTGGGNNAACGCCCAGATCAAAGCCATGAAACAGGTGGCTGGACGTCTCCGCCTCGATCTGGCTCAGTTCCGGGAGATGGAGGCATTCGCACAGTTTGCCTCGGACCTGGATGCAGCTACCCAGAGGCAGCTGGCCCGAGGTGAGAGAACGGTAGAGATCCTGAACCAGGGTCAGTACCAACCCATGCCGGTGGAGCATCAGATCGCGGCCATTTTCGCTGTGACCCAGGGGCATCTGGACGAAATCCCAGTGAGCCGGATCAAAGCATGGGAGAATGATTTTCACACGTATTTGGACGAGCGGGCGACGGAGGTCATGACGGACCTTCGCGAGCAAAAGGCCCTCTCCGATGAGCTCTCTGAGCGTCTGGTGGCGGCTATCAAAGCGTTCACCGAGGATTTCGAGGTTTAGGTAAGGGGCTGAGAAACCCGGTCCGGGAGTCCTCCCGGTGACTGGGGACTCCGGACTCTGAAACCGAGGATAGCAGGAAGTGCAAAGCGCCAAGGAAGTTAGGCGGCGGATCAAATCCGTCGACAATACCAAGCAGATCACGAAGACCATGGAGATGGTGGCCACTTCGAAGCTGAAGCGGGCCACCGACCGAGTCCGAGCTGCCAAGCCCTACAGTGAGGC
>JBDHMC010000329.1:0-1788 GCA_039656355.1 Gemmatimonadota bacterium
TCCGGTGGACAGGTCCGCAGCCTGGAAACTGATGAGGATGGGATGGTCAGGTTCTCCTTCTTCATGGCCCCGGACGATCCGGGCTCTCTCGTGAAAGAGCTGAGGACCGCGGCCGGTGGAGTGGAGGGCGTGACCTCGGTGAAGGTCAACGTGCAGCTTCCCCAAAGCGCTCCCCCCCCTCCTCCGGCACAGGGCCAGGGAGGCCCGCAGCCCGGATCGGTCCCGGCGCCAACACCCCAGCCGGGACTTCTTCCTGACGTGAAGCGGGTCATCGCCGTTAGTTCGGGCAAGGGTGGGGTGGGGAAGTCCATGGTGGCGGTGAATCTCGCGGTGAGCCTTGCGCAGGAAGGGCTTCGGGTCGGGCTCCTGGACGCCGATGTGTATGGCCCAAACATCCCTCTCATGTTTGGCGAAACCCGCACCCCTAGTGCTACGGGTGGGGAAGGGGAGGAGAAGATCGAGCCCCTGGAGGCACACGGGGTCCGCCTCATGAGCCTAGGCTTCATGTTGGACCCGGATCAGCCAGCCATCATGCGAGGACCTCTCATCTCCGGAATCCTCCGCCAGTTCCTGGAACAAGTAGCATGGGGTTCCCTGGACTACATGGTGGTGGATATGCCGCCTGGAACCGGGGATGCTCAGATCTCTCTCGTCCAGACCATCGATCTGGATGGAGCGGTAATGGTGACAACACCCCAGAACATCTCGACGTCAGACGTTCGACGGGGCGTCCGGATGTTCGAGAAGGTGAACACCAGGGTTTTGGGGGTAGTCGAGAACATGAGCGGGTATTCCTGCGCCCATTGTGGGGAAGTGGTGGAGATCTTTGGCAAAGGGGGTGGGGAGGCTCTCGCCAAGGATATGGAGCTTCCCTTCCTGGGAGCCGTGCCTTTGGACCCTCAGGTCAGGGAAGGCGGGGATGCCGGGGTTCCTGCGGTTGTCGGAACGCCGGACTCGCCGGCCGCACGGGCCCTGAAGGGAGTGGCCCAGGCCGTTCGAAAAACCCTTGAGGATACGGACGAGGGATGAGGTAACCGTCTCGCGCGTTATGCGGCTCGCCCCACCTGCGCAGAGACTCCTTAGTGCGGGGGGGGGGAGGGATAAAAAGAGCCGGCCTCGTGTGAGGCCGGCTTTTTTCTCGTCTGTTCGCCTTGAGGAGGTCGACTACCCATCGTCAAGCCACCGCTGGTCGGATACAGAGATCCGACGCTTGCCTCGGACCTTGTCGAAGAGCTTGAGGGCAAGCCAGCCGATTGCCATGACCGGCGCGACCTTCAAGAGGAGGAACTGGACAATCCCAAAGGTGAGGCCCAAAAGGCCACCCAAAACAGAGATGACGATACTCGCGGCGATGAGGGTCACCAGGCCGACAGCCAAAAAGGTCAAAAGCGTGCCCATCGTTTTCTCCTCTGAATTACCGAAACAGGTTCCCTACTGGACCCAGACTACGTCGATGCTCCCGAAGGCGGCATCCACCGTGACCGTCAACTGGTGCTCGGCTTCCTCCCAATCAACGGAATAGTAGGAGTTTCCCCTCTTCACCAGCCCTTCGGAGTCCAGGGAAGTCAGGAACGTGTCTTTCATCAACCTGACTCCCAGCCCCTTGGGAAATCGGAGTTCGAGAGCCCCAAGGCCCATATCGACCGACACGGTGGTTGCATCCCCCTGCCAATCTCCCTGGAAGTCCAGGACAACCTTTCCGACGCCCGCGTCCACGTTGATGACTTCGGAGTTGAGATTCCCGAGGTTCATCACATGAAAGTCGGCTGCCCCGACCTCTAGGCTGGC
>JBDHMC010000329.1:1794-5335 GCA_039656355.1 Gemmatimonadota bacterium
CCGGATGGGGTTCAGCTCGGAGATATCTACTTTGGACTCGGAGGCCCCCGTGTGTAGCTTCAGTCTGGTCATCTGGAGTCCGCCCAGATCCACGTCGGCCCGCACGGCCCCGAACTCTAGGTCCAAGTCCATGGGAACCTCCCGGGCCAGGAACAACTCCATTTCCTGTGTATCTTCTTTCCGCCACCGAATGCTGTGTTTGGTGCCTTCGACCCCCAAATCCAGATGGCCCTCCTCATACCTTGCCACTGGTTCGAAAGCCTCCTCATCGTAGCGAAGGATCATACGGTAGAGAGCGCCGGGTTCTCCCGGACGGATGGATAGCCGGCCAACGCCAAACCGAACCCTGACGTCTACTTCTTCCTCGCCGGCCACCTGCCTCGACATGGTAACTGAACGCCAACTCTGGGCTCCGGCCGGAAAGGCGAACCCGGCAAGGAGGAGACTCGCAGCCACCAGAGCGCCGAAAGGCAAACCCCTAGGCATCCTCGTCCTCTCCTTCTTCTGAATCCGGCGCTTCGTCCTGAGGTTCTTCATCGACAGCCCCGTCAACATCCTCCCCGTCGGTCGGTTCCGATGCGGGACTCTCGGGCTGACCCGGTTCCACGTCCGCCCAATAGTCTTCTTCGAAATCGTAGTAGGACTCCAGTGGCCGAATCTTACCTCCCCGAGTGAGGAGGACGGCTCCCAGACCTACGGAAACAACGGCAAGGGTCACCATGGATCCCACGAAGCCCAAGAGCCCGGTGAGGATCCCAATCCCGAGGGCCTGGGCGGCGCTGGCGGCGATGCACGGCACCAAAAGGGCCCCCAACCCGGCGATCATCGTGTAGAAGGTGTTGGATCCCCGGATCCACTCCAGGCCCCGGTATTCCTGCTCCGCGACCCACTCACCCACATTCCGGGCCACGGCTAAATACCCCAGGAGGATGGCCAATCCCGCGGCAATGGGGAAAAGGGGCACCCAAGCCAGAAGAACCGGGATCCCGATGATGGTGATGCCGAGGGCAATGGCGCCCACGATCCAAATGGGAATGAGGAAGAATCCGCCTGCCAAGCCTACCACCGCCGATCGTACCGGAGCTCGGCGAGCTGTGGTCGCCACCACCTCCAGTCGTTCCGCCTGGAAATGGAGCGCAAGAACGCCCAGGATCGCGAGAACCAGGAAGCTCACAAGGTTCTCCAGGAGACCGCCAATGGCGTTTCTCACATTCCCGAAAAGTCCAGAGAAGAAGTTCTGCGAGGACCGATGCTCTCTTTCCCTGGCTGAACGTAGGTCCCTTCGAGTGGACTCTAGCTCACGCCGCAGTTCGTTTAGGTCCGCACCTTCTAGCAGGACTTCTCCACCCTGAGCCAGGACCAGGACCTCGCCCCCGACCGTCCCACCGGACCTCTCCAGCTCCCCATCGGCCAGGCGGAGATTCCCGGTGATGACGCCGTCCTCCAGAAGCCGAACCGTTCCTCCCGCCACCACCACATCACCACCGATCCTCCCTCGGACATCCAGGTCCCCATCTACGAGGATGAGGGTTCCCTCCAACTCTTCACCTGCTCCCACCACCACATCCTCCCCGATCTTGAAGATGAAGTCATTGATGGGGGTTCCCTGCAGCGCTTCGGCGAGCCCGCTCAGGGCTCCCGTTCTGTTGAGAAGGGCAGCGAGGAGGCTTTCTTCTCCTCCGATGGACAGGGTGACCTCGCCCTGAGGATCGGAGGTTTCCGAAACCTCCGGTAAGGCCAGGGCCTCTTCCAGAGTTTGGTCCAGAAGAGCTGCCAGCTCACCGCTCCCTCCCCTCAAATCTTCGGGTGGATCCCAGTTGTTCAGCGCCGTGGCCAAAGAACCGTCGTCCAGGGTGAGGACGTCTCCCAAGAGGGAGCGCCAGGCCATATCAAGGCCGTCCCCTTTGCTGTAGCTGCCCTCCACCTCTCCGTCCACCAGGATCTGACCGTCTTGGAAGGAGATGGTGAGTTCCCCGCGATCTTGGAAGTCGAGCCGTAAGGTCGCCTCATTCTCGGATTTGGCGATCTCGTTGGAGACCACGTTCCGAAGTTGCCCCTCGACTCCCAGTGGGAGGAGGGTGATGAGTGCCAGGATCGACGCCTGCGGGAACCGCTTAAACCCGAGCACGCGCATAACGATCATCCGATGAAGTGATGATGAGGTTCCGGTATAGGACCCAAAGAGCACCCGCACTGATTAGAGAGAAGAGCAAGCCTCCCACACCCAAAAGGAATGGAGACTGGATCATTGGCTCCAAGAGCGAGTAGGCCCGGAGCAGTATCTCGCTTTCCGAAACTCCGGTGGAAACGACGGCCACGAGAGTATCGACAAGGGCTGAGGCTTTCCAAAGCAGATAGGAACCGAAGGTCCCCGGTGTGAGAAGCGGACGAGAGAAGACGAGATAGATCAAAGCAGTCATGGTAATGGTGGGTGCCGACGCCATCCCCCCGGCCACGGCCCAACCGTGACGAGTACTGGGGAGAAGGCTTCGCGCCCAGGCCAGGGCTCGGCCCGGGAGGGACGACCACCGGCCCGTCGCCACCGCGACGGGTGGGGGAACCAGGACCTGGGCCATGACACGTTCGGCAAACCCTGATTTGGGTGCGAAATGCCCAAGGGGTTGGAAAGAGCCGAGCAGTGTTTCCCACTCCTGCACCTCATCCCTGCAGGTACCACAAGACGAGAGGTGGGCTTCCAACCGCGCCGCAGGTTGAGCCGGAAGAAGGTTCTCCAAGTAATCCTGGATGCTTCCTGCCGGTATGTGGGCTTCTTCGCGTCGCCTCGCCTTCCTTGCATCCATCCAGCCGCGGGCCAGGGCGCCAACGGGTTCCCGAACCGGTGCCTGTTGCAGCACTTCATTTAAGAAGGCGGGCCCAGGATCCAGCTCTGGAAGGCTGCCAAGATCCGAGAAAAGAAGACCCCAGGTTTCTGCCTCGCTCTGGCACCGGGTGCAAGCGCCAAGATGCCCCCGCACCGTAGCTTCCTCCTGGGGAGTCAGCTGTTGGTCCAGGAACTCCTGGATTTGTTCGGAGGTCAGATGCCTCTTGTCACCGTCGAATGCCACTTCGCTCAACTCCTATGGGTTTGTCGATGTCCACTACGTTCGGTCACCATCTGAAGTTTCAATAGTTCCCGGGCCGTTCCTTCTCCTCTCGGCATCAGGATTCCACATGCGCCAGAAGGCCTTTCAGCTCCCCCCGGGCCCGGTGCAGATAGGTCTTCACAGTTCCTAGAGGGAGGTCCATGATGTCGGCGATTTCCTCGTAGGTATATCCCTCCACATGGCGTAAGAGCACCGCCGATCTGTATTCGGGCCTGAGCCGGCCGATGGCTTCTTCGATTTGTCCTCCAAGCTCCCGGGACTCCACGTATCGGTCCGGAGCTTCCTCATGAGATTCAACTACCAGGCGGGTTTGGGCCTCTTCTTCCGGGTTGCGGGCGTGCGGTGAGCCGTCGATGGACACCGTGTCCAGCTTCCTCTTTCGCAGATAGTCGATGGTATGGTTGTTGGCGATTTTGAAAATCCAACTACTGAACTTG
>JBDHMC010000330.1:0-3528 GCA_039656355.1 Gemmatimonadota bacterium
AAAAGCCCGTACGATTGGCCGCTATCTAGGCAAGGATTACGAGGTGGCGGCTTCGGTGGGTCATATCAGGGATCTTCCGGCAAAAGAGCTCGGAGTCGATGTGGACAATGGGTTCGAGCCGGAATTCGTCACCATCCGGGGGAAGGGGAAGATCCTCCAGGACCTAAAGAAGAAAGCCAAGGCTGCCGAGAGGGTCATACTCGCCACGGACCCGGATCGGGAAGGGGAAGCCATCGCCTACCATGTGGCGGAACAGCTAGGCTTCGAGAAATCCCCTGACCGATTCCACAGAGTCACTTTTCACGAAATCACCAAGGAGGCGGTTCGTCGGGCGTTGGAAAACCCTGGCAAGCTCGACATGGAAAAGGTTGAAGCCCAACAGGCTCGACGGATTCTGGATCGGCTGGTCGGCTATAAGGTGAGCCCGTTTTTGTGGAAACCGATCCGGCCAGGCCTCTCCGCTGGGAGAGTCCAAACCGTGGCTCTTCGCCTGATCTGTGAGAGAGAAGACGAAATCACCGCCTTCGTGGCGGAGGAGTATTGGTCCATCGTGGCCCTTCTCGATAAGGACGGCCATTCCTTCGAAGCCAAGCTCCATAAGATCGGGGGCAGGGCCTTTACCCTCTCCTCGGAGGCGGAGGCGCGGGGGGCCCTGGAAGACCTGGATAAGAAGGCCTTTCAGGTCTCTGAGGTAAAGAGGAGAGAGCGCCGGAAGAATCCGTTTCCTCCTTTCACCACGTCCACCCTCCAGCAGGAGGCGGCCAAGCGCCACCGCTTTACGGCCCGCAGGACCATGCGGACAGCGCAGCGGCTTTACGAGGGAGTCGAGGCTGGGAATCGAGGAACCGTGGGTCTCATCACCTATATGCGGACCGACTCCACCCGTGTGGCACCATCGGCGGTGGGCCAGGCCCGCGACTGGATCGAAGACCAGCTTGGGAAGGCCTTCTTGGCATCTTCTCCGCGTCTATTCCAGGGCAAACAGCAAAGGGGAGCCCAGGATGCCCATGAGGCCATCCGTCCCACGGATCCGGGGCTCCACCCCAGTGAGGCTCGGGAGTTTTTGGGGCCCGATGAGGCTCATCTTTATGAGCTGATCTGGCTTCGGTTTGTGGCCAGCCAGATGGCCCCGGCTGTTTATGACACTACCACCGTGGACTTCGAGCTGAGGGGATCCAGCCAAGAGGAATACCTCTTCAGGGCCACCGGGTCGGTGGTGAAATTTCCGGGTTTCACGCGCCTGTACTTGGACACGACGGAGAAAGGTGACCACAAGCGCTTGGATGACCTGGAACCCCTTCCCGACTTAGTGACGGGGGATCTCACCCAACTCCTTGAACTCCAGCCGAACCAACACTTCACCCAACCCCCTCCCAGGTTCAGTGAAGCAAGCCTCGTGCGGGAGTTGGAGAAGCTTGGGATAGGGAGGCCCTCAACCTACGCCTCCATCACTTCCACCATCCAGGAACGGGGGTATGTCGAGGTGGAGAAGGGGCGCTTCTTTCCGACGCCTCTCGGTGACACGGTGGCAAAACTCCTGGTCAGAGTTTTCCCTGACATCTTCGACGTGGACTTCACCCGCCGAATGGAGGGTGAGTTGGACCGGGTCGAGGAGGGAGATGTTCGCTGGAGGGCGCTCCTGGAAGAATTCTATGGTCCGTTCCAAGCCCAGTTGGAGACCGGAAAATCTCAGTCGGAGGACATCATCAAGGAACTCCTGGCGGCCGAGGGTGAGACCTGCGAGATCTGCGGTCGCCCGATGCAGGTCCGCTGGAACAAGTTTGGCCGCTTCTTGGGCTGTTCCGGGTACCCGGAATGTCAAAGCACCCGGCCTATTGATGCTTCGGAAGTTCAGGAGAGGAGCCTAGGCTTAGATCCCGAAACGGGGCTTCAGGTCCTGGCTCGGGTCGGGCCTTACGGCCCCTACGTCCAACTAGGCGACGGCGACGGAAAAGAGAAGCCCAAGCGGGTGAGTATCCCCAAGGAAACGGCACTGGAGGATATGGGTCTCAACTATGGCCTCCTCCTCCTGTCTCTCCCACGGTCCCTGGGCAAGGATCCGAAGACCGGCAAAGAGGTGACGGTGGGGATTGGCCGCTATGGGCCCTATGTGCATAGAGGGGGAACCTACCGAAACCTCAGAACTCCAGCGCTTCTTTTCGAGATGGAGTTGGACGAAGCTCTGAAGCTCCTGGAGACGCAACAGGGGCGAGAGGTTCTGAAGGATATGGGACCGCATCCCGACACCGGAGCCGATCTCAAGGTTCTGGATGGTCGGTATGGGCCCTACGTAACGGACGGGACCCTGAACGCCAGCCTCCCCAAGGGTGTCGAGCCCAGGGAGCTGGTCATGGACGAGGCCGTGGAGTTGTTGGCCAAGGCGAAAGCCCGGAAAGGAAAGGGGAAGGGCGGGGGTAAGAGAGGTGGTGCCCGAGGAGGTGGGAAGGGACGTTCGACCCGGGGAGGAAAATCGAAATGACCGATCCTCCCCTCTTTTTCTGAGGGTAAGCCTTGGCTGAAACCATCCGAATTCTCGGAGGGGGCTTGGCGGGCTGTGAGGCGGCCTTCTTTTTGGCCGAAAAGGGTCACCGGGTCGACCTCCTCGAGATGAGGCCGGACCGGCAGACTCCGGCGCACCAAACGGGGGGTCTCGGCGAGCTCGTTTGCACCAACTCCTTCAAGAGTGAAGACCCAAGAAACGCCCACGGTCAGCTGAAGCGGGAAATGGCAGCCCTGAAGTCCCTTCTCCTCAGGATCGCCGGAGAGTCCCGGGTGGCGGCAGGCTCAGCTCTGGCCGTAGACCGGGCGCTGTTTTCAAAAGGGATGACCGACTCCGTATCCTCCCACTCCAGAATCCGCGTGATCAGAGAGGAGGGGACTGAGCTTCCCCAAGGGCCCGCCATCATCGCGTCGGGCCCCCTCACTTCCGACGTCCTTTCAGCGGCTATCCAAAGCCAACTCGGAGATGACGGTCTCTCTTTCTTCGACGCCATCGCACCCATCGTCCACCGGGACTCCCTTAACGAAGAGGTGGTTTTTGAAGCTGGGCGCTTTGGCGAAGACTCAGATTATCTGAACTCCCCTATGGGGGTGGGGGAATATCAGGTTTTTCTGGAAGAGCTCCGAAAAGCAGACGTTCATTCGGGGCATGACTTCGATTCCGCACCCTTTTTCGAGGGGTGTCTCCCTGTCGAGGTGATGGCATCGCGCGGGGATGATACCCTCCGTTTTGGGCCCATGAAGCCCATCGGGCTGGAGGATCCCCGGACCGGACTACGGCCTCATGCCGTAGTTCAGCTTCGGCGAGAGGACCGGCAAGGGCAGATGTGGAACCTGGTGGGGTTCCAGACGCGGTTGAAGGTGGGTGAGCAGGGCAGGGTTTTTCGGTTGATACCGGGTCTAGAAGAGGCGGAATTCCTCCGCTGGGGATCCATCCATCGAAACAGCTATCTGAACTTCCCGGCTCGCTTGACCGCATGGGGATCCCTCCAGGAGCGCCCCGATCTCCTCTTCGCTGGCCAGATCACG
>JBDHMC010000331.1:0-3517 GCA_039656355.1 Gemmatimonadota bacterium
AGGCCGTGGGGACGTGGGGCGTACGCTTGCGGTTGCCGAGTTGCTGGCCACCGACCGCGACGACATGGTGGTCAAGGGGCTGTCTTGGGCTCTTCGGGAACTGATACCCGTCGACCGCCGTGCGGTTGAGCGGTTCCTGAGAGACCACGACGAGGTCTTGGCGGCACGGGTCAAGCGTGAGGTACGAAACAAGCTAACGACTGGCTTGAAGAACCCTCGTTCAAAGGGGAAAGCCGCACGCGGACGAGATTCCGCTTAACAACGGTCGTGCCGCACGCTCACTTCGTTCGCGGCCCTACGCCGGTGAGGGTTTTGGAGGAAGAAGCATCGAACACGAGGGCGGCTCCGGGTCACGGGGTCGGAAGAGGTTGGTTTTGAGAGTCAGTGAGAGGAGGGCTCCGCGCTCTCAACGAGATTCCATTGCCTGGCCGAACTCCTCCAAGAAAACCAGGCGAGCCATGCAAGGAGGTATGAAATGGATCCTGGAAGCCAATCGCCCAACCAGAGTCGAAGGCAGTTCTTCCAGAATGTGGTCCCAGCGGGTTGTTTCGCCTGCCTCCTCCAGGAGCCCCTTCTTGAGGCAATGGGGTCGCGAGAGGATTCATCGTCGAAGCGCATTCCGGATCCGGATTCGGATTCTCACTGGACCTACCGGCGGATCTACCGGTTTGCCTACCAGCAGTGGATGATTCCTCATTTAGAAAACCTGGCCAACTCTGTTGGCGGCCGGGAACCCCTCGTCGAGATGTTGAAGACGTCCTCTTTGGCATTGGGGCGACGGAGCGGAGAGGCGGCCGAAGCGTCCACCTTCGAAGACTTTGTGGATTTCATGGAGGGGGCGTTCGAAGTCTCCGAGATATACCAGAATACCATCACATGGGACCCGCTGGAGGTCACCGACGCGGGATTGAATATTCGTTTTACCAGCTGCCTTTGGGCAGAGACTTTTCGTGCGGCGGGCGCAGGCGACCTCGGGTACGCGGTGACTTGCTACCAAGACGTCGGAATGGCTGAGGCTCTGGGGAACCTTCTAACGATGGAGAGGCCATCCACGCTGATGGAGGGAGGCGAAGCTTGCGTCTTCCACTTCCTTAGGAGGTGAGGGGGCAGCAAAAGCCTCGTGAAGAATGGTAGAGGTGAGTGACCGGTGTGCGAGCTCAGATCAGCGGGCCTGCCGCGGCTTGCCTTCGGCTCGCGCCCTTCGGGTACGGGCCTCCGGCCCGTCCTGTAGCGCGGAAGACGTTTAACGCAGTCGCTAACAGGCGACTGGGGAATAATGGAGGAGGAAGATCATGAGATACGGGATTTCGCTACTCTGTCTCCTCGTGGGTTGTGCTCCAGCGAATCGCGAGCAGGAACCACTCCCAATCATTGATGTGCACCTTCACACCCTTTCCGCCACCGCCTTCGGGAACCCGCCCGGAATCGAAACTCCACCAGGTGTGGAGTGGGCATCAACCGATGAAGAATTGTTCGAGGGAACCTTCGCCGCCTTTGATCGGCACAATGTCGTTCTCGCCGTCGCGAGCGGCCCTCTCCAGACATTACAGAGATGGCACGAGGAGGCACCCGTAAGGATCCTCCGGGGCCCAGAGGCCGTGGGACAATCATGTGAAGAATATGTCCAGATCCTTGAGCCGCTGTACGAGGCTGGTGAGTTAGAGGTGTTTGGGGAGGTAGGTTGGCAGTACGCTGGAATCTCACCCGGTGAACCTGAAGTAGAGCCAAGCCTGGGCTTGGCAGAGCGGCTCGATATCCCGTTCGGCATCCACATGGGCTTGGGCCCTCCCGGAATCGCCTCTCACGGCTCGCGGTACCGCCCCAGCCTGGGTAATCCCCTGCTCCTTGAAGAGGTATTGGTGAGGCATCCCGACCTGAGGCTTTGGGTCATGCATGCGGGGTGGCCCATGGGCGACGAGTTGATTGCCCTGATGCACCAGTTCCCGAACGTCTATGCTGATGTGTCCCTGATCAACTGGTTCATACCGCGGGCGGAATTCCACAATTACTTGGAGAGGCTGGTCGATGCCGGTCTAGGGGGACGATTAATGTTCGGCTCAGATCAGGGTGTCTACCCGGGTGCGATCGACGTAGGAATCGAGGCAGTCCAGACAGCAGGTTTTCTGACGGAAGACCAGAAGAGGGACATCCTCTACAACAATGCGGTAAGGTTCTTTCGCCTTGAGGAAATCCTTGGGCAGTAGGGGAAGAAGAGGTTTGCGATCCTCGCGGGGCTGCAACTGCGTCCAACAGCCGTCATGCCCCACGCTCGCGTTGCTCGCGGCCCTTCGGGTAAGCACCTGACGGTGCTTCCGGCAGTCCGCGAGAAGTTAGCCGAAATGGAGTTGGCTGGAAGGGATGGAGTCAGCGAGGGGAAGAATGGTCGCGAAGCCAGGAGGAGAGTTCTGTTTCATCCAGATCGCCGCTGGCGAGGGCCAGCATCAGGCCTACAACCTCTTCCTCAGGTGCATCGATTCTCAAGCCGTTCAGGCCGAGAAAGAGGTACATGGCCTGGAATGCGACACGCTTGTTCCCGTCGACGAAGGGGTGGTTTCTGGCAATCCCAAACCCATAGGAGGCGGCCAGACTGCAGAGGTCAGATCCGGATTCATACTCGAAACGGTTTCGTGGCCGGCTGAGGGCGGAGTCCAGAAGACCCTCGTCTCTGAGCCCGAGGGAGCCTCCATGCGCTTTGACCTGGTCAGCGTGCACGGTAAGAACAAGCGTCATTGAGAGCCAGCGGGGCTCTTTCACTTTGCAAGTTCTCGCATGGCATTGCGGTACCGCTTGGCTCCCTCAGCGTAGATTTCCATGGCCTCGGCGAAACCAGGGTCAAAGGGCGTGATCAGGATCCCCTCCTCGGTTTCAACGAGATGGATCCGGTCACCCTCGGCCAACCGAAAGCGCTCGAGCATGGCTTTGGGAATGGTGGTGCCCGCAGAGTTCCCAATGGCACGGATGGTGGTTTGCTTGGTCATGGATTCCTCCTTCTCTCACGATGTTATCACAAATGTAATAA
Organism: Gemmatimonadota bacterium; assembly: GCA_039656355.1. Lineage (GTDB taxonomy): Bacteria > Gemmatimonadota > Gemmatimonadetes > Longimicrobiales > Gaopeijiaceae > JABDNZ01. The sequence continues at coordinate 3,020 of JBDHMC010000331.1, forward strand.
CATCCGCGGAACACGGAAAGAGGCTCGTTCCGGGACACGAGCGGTCACCCTCCCTCTGGGGGTCCAATTCGGTTAACGGCGGGCCTGCCGCACACTCGCTGTCGCTCCTGGCCCTTCGGGCCATCCACCTGCGGTCACGTCGCTCGCTTGGGCAAGCGCCGTGCCCTCCGGCGAATGTCGGCAGCCCGCGAGGCGTTCTATGAGAGCGGTTGTCAAGGACGCACGTCTCCTGCGCTGATTGCCGTGGTTTTTGGCCCTTGGCAACCAGCCCCTTTGTTTGCTTGGGCGAGGCCTTTCGGTTTCCCGGGGTTTGCAGGGCAGTCTTCTTCCGCATCGTTCTCCTCGATTCAGGCACCGGATCCATTGGGGGACGTGTGCAAGCGAGCGGGTCGCACTGGGCGAACCATGGTTCTATCTGAGACTCGGCCTCTGGGGCCGGCCTGACGCTTTTTCAGGTTCAGCGGGGGGGCCTATGGTTAGCTGAGTGCCTCGGCAGAC
>JBDHMC010000332.1:0-3514 GCA_039656355.1 Gemmatimonadota bacterium
GGGTACCCAACGCCTCTCCCCCCCCCTCCTGGTGGATCAGCTCGACATCACCTACGAAGGTGAAGGAGGGGAAGTTCAAGAGACGGGTGGAAAGAAGGCGTGCTCCCCGATTGGAAAACGTGTAGGAATACAGGGGCCCTTCTACCGTAACCTGCGGATCAGCAGCGGTCTCCTCAGCAAGTTCCTCTTCGACGCCCGGAGCCCCCTGAATGCCAAGAAGGGGATCCGGTTCAGCTTCTCCGGGAGCCTCTGGGGTGGTCAGTTGGGGCACGGCCCCCGGGATGTCCAAGGGATTCGAGTCGGCCGGTTCCGTGGCCAGCGACGAGTCCGGGAACTGAGGCCCGGTCAGCTCATCCGGCGGTGTGGGTGGAAAAGCCAAATTGGTGATCACCAAGACGGCGATCATCAGGACCACTGCTAAGAGAAAGCGGATCTCGGTGCTCATGGGACCGGGTCGTACCCCTTACCCCCGAAGGGGTGGCAGCGGAATATGCGACGCAGGGCCAACCATCCTCCCTTGCCCGCTCCATGCCTCTCGACGGCCTCTTCTGCATAGGCCGAACAGGTAGGCGAAAACCTGCACGATGGCGGCGTTATGGGAGAAACGGCGAGGCGATAAAAACGAATTACCGCCAAGAAAATCGCCCTGAACATAGCTCCTCTGTGACCTCCAGCAACTCCCTCTGGAGCTGCCGGTAGCTCGCTTCGTAGGCCTCCCTCCGGGCCCTTATCAAAAGGTCCAGATGGACACCCTCTTCCCGCAATCGAGGGAGAAGCTCTCGTCGGCTCAATTCACGCAAACGACGCTTCACCCTATTGCGATCCACCACATGCCGTTGGTGTTTCGGAACGACCACGCCAACTCTTGACCGACCCGCGGTAGAAGACAAAAAGAAGACGTCCAGACGAGACGTCTTCTTTCTCACTCCCCGGCGCAGGATCGCCCGGATATCCCGGGTCCGGGTGATTCGACTCGAGGGGGGCAGGCCAAACCCGCCCGGCGCCCCCGCTCCTGGGTGCGCCATCCTCATGGGCCCTACTTCGAGCCGACGCTCACCACCAGACGCCGCCGCCCTCGTTGGCGTCGCCTGTTGAGGGTCTTGCGGCCCCCTTTGGTCTGCATGCGGGCCCGGAACCCGTGTTTGTTCTTCCGCTTCCGGTTCCGGGGTTTGTACGTCGGCATCATGAGAAATAACCCACCTGGTCCATGGTTGCATTCGAAAAATAGCTTTCAAAGGTACCCAAGCCCCTACTCCAGGGTCAACCCCGAAAACCCTCTTCCGCCATGGTTTTTTCCACGGCTCAACGGCCTTAAATTGACTTTTCCACATTCGCCGAATAGCTTGCCTGCCCCCAATTTAGGGCCCTTTTCATCGAACGCTGGCGTCCATGGAGCTCACGGCCTCCGAACTCTGGTCCCGCATTCTCCAGATGGTCCAGACCGGTCTCCCGGAGCAGGCCTTCAGCACCTGGCTTGCAGGTACCGCTCCGGTCGCCCTCTCGGATCGAGAACTCCTGGTGGAGGCCCCCAGCCAGTTTCACGTCGAGTGGCTGGAAGACAAATACAGAACCCTCTTGGAGGAGGCTGCCGCCCAGATCGTGGGCCGCCATCTTTCCGTCTCTTTTTCCACCGGAGACTCCCCCTCCCTTCCACCTGTTCCGACGGTTGAGCTCACCAGCTCCCCCGAGTCCTTTCAGAGCCCCCTCGATTTCCGTCCTTCGCCTGCTCAAGCCGCCCCCGATCCCGGGTTGAACCAGCGCTACACCTTCGACCGATTCGTGGTGGGGGGAGACAATCAGTTGGCCGCCGCCGCCTCTTCCGCTGTGGCAGAAAAGCCGGCTCTCATGTACAACCCCCTCTTTCTTTATGGGGGTGTGGGTTTGGGAAAAACCCACCTCATGCATGCCATCGGCAACGCCATTCTGGATTCCGACCCCACCAGCCGGGTGGCCTACGTGCCATCTGAACAGTTCATGAACGAGCTGGTCACCTCCATCCAAGAGGGAACGGCTGCCGAGTTCCGGCGCCGCTATCGCCGAATGGACCTACTCCTCGTCGATGACGTGCACTTCCTTGAAGGGAAGGAACGAACCCAAGAGGAGTTCTTCCACACGTTCAATGCTCTCTACGACGCTCACAAACAAATAGTTCTAACCAGCGATCGGCCGCCGAAGGAAATCCCGGGCTTGGAGGAACGACTGGTTTCCCGGTTTGAGTGGGGCCTTGTGGCAGACATCCAGGCTCCGGACTACGAGACCCGCGTCGCCATCCTCCGTAATAAAGCGGCCTACGACGCCCTGACCCTAGACCCAGAGGTCATCGATTTCATTGCCCGATCATGCACTTCCTCCGTGAGAGAACTGGAGGGGGCGGTCATCAAGCTCCTGGCGTATTCCTCTCTAAAAAACCAGGAGATCTCTATCTCTCTGGCGAAGACCGCCCTCCGGAGCATGTGGGGTTCGAAGGCTTCCGACGATGCGTCCAGGGTTACGCCGGAGAGGATCCAGGACTCCGTGGCCAAACAGTGGGGAGTGACCAGCACAGCCTTGTCTTCGAAGCGCAGGACAAAGGACTTGACGGTACCTCGCCAGGTCGCCATGTACCTCATCAGGGACCTACTGGATCTGCCCCTGGTTCAAATCGGGTACCTTTTTGGAGGAAGGGACCACTCCACCGTCATCCACTCGATCCGGAAGGTCGAGGGGATGATCACCAGTGAGCCCGCCTTCGGAAGGAAGGTGCAGGCCCTGAAAGACGAGTTGGCTCGATTCGTGTGAACAACCCTGGGGAAACCCTGGGGAAAGGTGTGGGAATTCCCACATCAGTGTGGATGGAGAGGTTCTATGGAGAAAACTCCGGAAATCTCCACAGTTCCCTCCACAGTCCTTGGAAGGAAAAAAACACCGTGTTGGAGGAGAGGATTGGACATTCCATCCATCTTCGTCCACACTTCCACAGATACTACTACTACTAAAGTTTTATCTATAAAGAAGAGAAAAAGAGATCTATCAGGTTCTCTTTTGTGGAAAGAGCGCGGGCCGAACCCCGGCGTAGCGGAGGATCCATGAACTTTACAATCACGCGACAAAATCTTCATCAGGGTCTGGCTGCCGTCTCAGCCAGCATTCCCACCAAAACCACCCTTCCGGTTCTCTCCAACATCCTTCTGGAGGCTAAAGATGGGGGTGTATGGATGAGTGGGACCGATCTGGACGTAGCCGTTCGTGTCCAGGTTCCGGCTGACGTTGTGGAGACCGGTAGTCTGACGGCTCCTGGGAAAAAGCTCCAGGAGATCGCAAGGGAGCTACCGGATCGGCCCGTGGAAGTGGTAGCTCGGGGAGATCAGCTGGAAATCAAATGCGGGAAGAGTGCCTTCAAGCTGAACGGTCTTCCGAGCGAGGAGTTTCCAAACCTGCCCGGGGTGGATTTCGAACAAGGATGGAGCGTTACCGGCAAGGAGCTTCAAAGGCTTATTCACCATACGGCCTTCGCAGTGTCTACCGAGGAGAGTCG
>JBDHMC010000333.1:0-3500 GCA_039656355.1 Gemmatimonadota bacterium
ATCATCACTGTGGTAGCCGGTAGGCCAGAAGTCTCCGAAGAGCTGGGCGAGGAACCCGCAGAGATTCGCACCTGGCTCGCCAGATATGCCCGTGAGTTCTTGGACAACCCTCAATCCGTATACGCTCTTCAAGGAGCACTCCCAGACACAGTGCGCCTCCCAGACCTTTTGGCAGAGATTCAATCCCGTTTTGAGGAGATCGCTGGTAGTGGATAGGGGAGGGATAATCCTCCCTTTCCGTGTTTGCGACCGTGGGACGGCATCCCACATAACGCCCGGCTAGCCCGCACGGGCCCCAGATCGCGCTTTCGCGCATAGGCTTGGTGGCAGTATCCTGATTAACCACGGGCCCGGCCGCTTCGCGGACCTTCGCCGTTGGAGACATCAGGGTTGAGGTGAACGGGTCGGCGGCTCCGGCCGGGAACCGAATGGGTCGTTATGTGAAATCCTATAGTCCCATCTTCCCATCGCCAGGGGCAGATAGCCTTCTTGCATTAGCACACTAGGCGTGCTAATGTTCTAACATGATCCTGACCTTCCGTAACCAGGGTGCCGAAGACGTTTTTGACGGCAAGAGTTCCAAGGCAGCACGGAAGACATGCCCTCCAGATCTTCAACGGCGGGCACGGGCCAAGCTCTTTCTCCTGGACGACGCCGAGGACGTGACGGATCTCAGGATCCCGCCCAGCAACCACTTGGAGGCTTTAAAGGGGGACCGCTCGGACAGCACAGTATCCGGATCAACCAGCAATACCGGATCTGTTTCCGACGGACAGAGAGCGGCATCCAAGACACTGAGATCGTTGACTACCATTCCTAGCTGGGGGTTTGATGAGGAGTAGAGACAGCCATGGTTAGGGTTCCAACACATAGCCCGCCCACGCACCCGGGGGAGATGCTGCGGGAGGAGTTTCTCGAACCCCTCGGAATGACCCAGTCTGAGCTGGCTGAGCGCATCGGAGTTCCTTTCCAGCGCGTAAACAGCCTCGTCAACGGGCGTCGAAACCTCACCCCAGACACTGCCCTCCGACTCTCGAAGTTCTTCGGGACCTCCGCTGGATTCTGGATGAACCACCAGCTCCGCTGGGATCTCTATTTCGCCCAAAGAAACGGCAAGTCGGAAATCGCCCGGATCAGGCCCTTCCGTCAGAGGAAGACCTCTGCAAAGGCTGCCACTGGCTAAGCCCTAGTGGTAGGGTCGGAAGTTCGAAACGGTTCTCACATAACGCCCGGCTAGCCCGCACGGGTCCCCAGCGCTCGCTTTCGCTCTTAGCCTGTGTGGCAGTATCCTGAATACCCTGGCTCCGGTCGGGAGCGCAATGGGTCGTTACCCAACACATAGAGGGATTTGAGGGGGAGCTGCCGGGCACCCGCAAACTCCTAGCCAGAGTTCCGCTGGTCCTTCGCTAGTCACCCTCGAGAAGACCGGGGTCTTCGTCCGAACCCTCGAGCTGCTTGGCACCGCCTGCTCTTTTAGCCAACGCAACCGATCCGGAGGCAGATGCCGCACCGAAGAAGGCCCCGAATAACGCCTCTTCCCAGAAAAAAGCTCCGGAAAGCACACCGAGTAGACCCACCACGACCAGGCCGCCGAGGGCGCCCCACACGCCAACACGTTTTAACGATAGGTCTTCAAGCTGATGCCGACGCTCCGCAACGCTTAGGATCACTGCGAAAGACCCTCCCGCTACGAACCCAGCGATCCCGTTGTTCAGGGCGGCCCGCAGAATGAAGGTTGGATTAAGTGGATCAAGCCCTGCCAGAGCTAGGAGTCCTGCATAGACCCCGGCCCACCCGACAGCCCAAGTTAGGCCCGTGCATATCACACCTCGGAGGCGCCGCAGGAATCCGTTCATCCTCTTCTCGTCGTGATGGGGTTCTTTCGCTGCATACTACCGCCGAGTCCCGATCCGCCGCCATGAGGAGGGTGTTGCGAAACCTCCGTCGTGATCCCCGGGACCGATGAAGTTTCAGAGGTGCGATTTCCAACACCCTCCTCGGTAGGCAAAGGACGGACTCTCTGGATAGGGGAATCCCCGGGATCGAGTTGTTGGGTAACGCCCGTTTCCCGCTCGGGCTTTCAGTGCTCGCTTTCGCTCTGAACCAGGGTGGCAGTATCCTGAACACCACGGGCCCGGCCCTCCGGGACCTCGCCGGGCGGTACCAGCAGAGTAGAGACGATCAGCTGGGCGCCCGGCTCCGGTCGGGAGCCGAATGGGTCGATACCACACACACCGGTGGGCAAGAAAAGGAGGGGAATGAACCGGGTTTCCTACGGACTGCTCTTCAAATAGTCTGCGGGTCTCATGACGAGCACTCCGAGCACTCGTTGGCCAAAGAACGGACCGAAATGCCGCAGGTCTCCGGTGATGAGGTGTGAAGCTCCGCTCGCTGCAGCGCCACCCAAGATCGGCCAATCCTTCTCCGGCAACTCGACCCCTCCCCTACGCTCTGTGGACAGCATGAGCGCTTCCCCTACCTCCACATGCTTGAGGAGCCCTTCCAGCCTCTTCCGCTGACCTTCCTCCGGTAGATTCCTGCGAGCTTCTTCGAGTGCGAAAGTCGAGGTCAGAAGCTCCACATCAGGAATCTGCCAGAGCCGAACCACTCCTGCTTCTGGCCGGTAGGCCGCAGAGAAGAGGACATTCGCGTCAAGAAAGAGGCGATCCACGATCAGTTAGACCTATGGTTGGGCGTGGGAAACAGCTTCCGGATCCAACCCGAGTTTCCGAACTTCCTCCACAGCCCGGGCATAGTCCTCGTCGTCAACCGCGTTCGAAAGCAGGAACTCGGCCTTCCGTTCCGGCGAGTACATCTCCAAAACCACGGTAAACGCCGGGCGAATCAGGATTCCATCCGGAGTCTCCTCTGCAATGATCTCTGAGCCTTCCTCCAAACCGAAACGCCGACGGAGCGGAGCGGGGATCACCCACGTCCCCCTCTTTCCAACCCTACTGGATTCAACAAGCGCCATGAGTCCTCCTCAGGATATCTGAATATCAGATCTTCCGATACAAAAAGCAAGAGCCTTAACCCCCTTCCTCCCAGTCTTAATGGCCTGGAGGGCAAGCATGTCTCTGGGAGCGGTGTGTGGTAACGCCAGGCTGGCCCGCTCGGGAACCGAATGGTTCGTTGGGAGACCCATCGACCGGAAAGGCACCTTTCTTGACCCATCCGGTTAGAAACCAAGATGGGCAGCCCCTCCCCCTCCGCCTTCTGGAGTGGAGTTTCGGATGAGCCGACGATCTGTGCCTTTCCCTGCCATTCGGCCGGGTATCTTTCTGACCTTCGGATTCACCGCCCTCTTGCACCTCCTGTCCACACCCGCTGAAGCCCAAACCATCCAAGGCCAACTCCTTGACCGGCGCACCAATACCCCGATCCTGGGAGCTCTCGTCCTGCTCCTGAACGAGAGCGGGGAGGACGAAAACGGTTTCCTGTCAAACGCCGAGCGTCGCTTCCTCCTGAAAGGAACAGGCCCTGGGACATTCACAGTCCGG
>JBDHMC010000334.1:0-3499 GCA_039656355.1 Gemmatimonadota bacterium
GTGACGGTAGCATCCGATGGAACCGTCACTGTGGACCGGATGGTAGCGGCCATGGATCACGGTATCATCGTGAATCCCGAAGCCGTACGCAGCCAAATCGAGGGCGGGATCGTCCTCTCCCTCACCGCTACTCTGAAAGCCGAAGTCCACATCGAAAACGGCGCTGCGGTGGAGAGCAACTTCCACGATCACCCGCTCCTGAGTATCCAGGAGATGCCTTTGGTGGAAGTGCACTTCGTCGAGAGCACGGAGGATGCTGGAGGTGTTGGAGAACCACCTATCCCACCACCTGTGCCAGCTGTGTGTAACGCCATCTTTGCGGCGACCGGAGTTCGGATTCGTGAGCTCCCGGTAGACAAGGAGCTCCTCAGGGCTACCTGACCAGCGGGCGAAAGCCCGCCATTCAAAAAAGGAAGGCCGGAGGGGACAACTCCTCCGGCCTCTTCTTTTTTTTGGGGCGATCCCTCTCAGTCCGGGACCACGATGGTTCCTGCCTCTTTTCGGACAATAGCAGGGGCATCGGCGAGGGACCCGATGGCGGCGAACCCCCCGGTTGCCTCCACGAACTCGATGGCGGCCGCGATCTTGGGGCCCATGGATCCCACCGGGAACTCGTGGGCCAAGGTCTTCAACTGGGACGGAGTGGCAGTGTCGATGGGCCGAGCTTCTGGAGTCCCAAAGCCCACCTGCACCTTCGGAACGTCCGTGAGCATGATGAGACCGTGGGCACCAACTTCCTGGGCCAAAAGAGAGGCCGTACGGTCCTTGTCGATAACGGCTTCCACACCGATCCAGCCCTTTTCCTCGTCCCGGATCACCGGAATGCCCCCACCACCGGCGCAAACCACGAGGACCCCTCGAACCAGGAGTCTCCGGAAGATCTTCGCAGGGATGATCTCCTTGGGGAGGGGCGACGGGACCACTCGTCGGAGTTTGTCGCCGTCCGGCGCCAGGCTCCAGCCGAGTTTTGCAGCTATGCGCCTGGCTTCCTCCGGTTCAAAGAGGGGGCCAATGGGTTTTGTGGGGTTTTGAAAGGCCGGATCCAAAGGATCGACCTCGACTCGGGTGAGAAGGGTGAGGATCTCTCGGCCCGGAAGCCGGTTCGAGAGCTCTTGTTCGATGAGGTATCCGATCATCCCCTCGGTTTCAGCCCCGAGGACGTCCAGGGGATTTTGGAAAATGTCGGAGTAGGAGGCTTCTTGAAGGGCAAGGAGCCCGACTTGAGGCCCGTTTCCATGAGTCAGGACGACGTGATGCTCTCTGGCCACTTCGGCGATGGCGGCTCCGGCCGTCCGCATGTTCTTTCTCTGGGCCTCGGCGGACACGGGCTCCCCACGTTGGAGGAGTGCATTCCCACCAAGGGCGACCACCAGGATTTGCGGTTCCATAGAAGAAGTTGGGTTCAGGGAATGGACGTTTAATGGGTGGGGATAAACCCGGCTACTGGAGCAGCCAGAGCAATGAGGACGGCGAGACCCACCCCTACGAGCACTACCATCCTGCCCCATAAAGGCGCGGGATCCCCTTCCCCGATCCATTTGAGCCGAGGGGACGCACCCCAGTCGAGATAGAGGAAAAAGACCGGGAGACCGAGGGTCATGCCGCCGACGAGAAAGTCCAGAATAGCGAGCAAAGGAAAGCGTTGCACCTTCTTTGGGTTCAGGAGAACCTGGTTAGGGGGAAAACACCCCTCTGACCAGAATACGCGGCACGTCGAAAGGAGGGACGGTGCCGACTCCGAGCTGACCAGACGCGTTAGAGCCCCAGCAAAAGGTCTCTATACTGGTCGAAGTGGCGCATGTGTGGATGCCTTGGGTCTGGACCGACATCCAGTTGTACGCCGGGAGGACCACAGCAGGCCTCGATGAACCAAAAACTCCCAGCCCGATGAACCCGCCCATACCCCAACAGTAGAGTTTGTTGAGCGCGTCCACCCCGCAGGTGTGAACCTGCCCTGCGCTTATGTCGATCCATTGGTGCCCACCCGCCACCTTTACCGGACTGGTTTGATTGGCAGACGAGCCGTTCCCGAGTTGGCTGCCCCCCCCTTCCCCCCAACAGAAAGCCTCTCCGCTGGTGGAGATTCCGCAAGTATGAAACCTGCCGGCCGAAATGCTGGCCCAAGTGTTTCCGCCTGCCACCATCACCGGGGACGCTTGATCCACAATCCCTCCGTCACCCAGCTGTCCCTCGGTGCCCCGACCCCAGCAGTATGCCTCCCCGGTGGGGGTGATCCCGCAGGTGTGGAAGTGCCCCGCAGACAGTCGTGTCCAGGAAAGCCCTCCATTCACGGGAGTGGGAGTAGCCGTTGGCGTCAGCGTACCATTCCCGAGTCTCCCCTCGAACTCGTCCCCCCAACACCACGCCGCCTGGTCAGCCATTAGAGCACAGTTGTGGTATCCGCCGACATAAAGGGATTCCCACGGGCCCCCAGCGACCATCGTGGGTGTGAGCGCCACCTGTGTGCTATCCCCATCCAGCCCGGTCTGGAAACCCAGGCCCCAGCAGTAGACCGCCCCTGCCCCCGAAGCCAGGCCGCAGGTGTGGAACTCGCCGGCCCCGATCTCGTTCCAGTTCAAGGCCGTTGGAACCGCCTGGGGCGTAAAGACCGGCAGGGTATCCTCGGTTGCCAATTGGGATTGCTCATTGAGGCCCCAGCAAAACGCGGATAGCTGGTTGTCGATGGCACAGGTGTGAGAGAACCCGGGCGCGACCTTGGAAAAAGGCCAAGGATCCAGGACCCCTGTGGCCTGCGCAACCAAGGCGAGTTCAACATCGATATCAGTCCGGACAACGGTGACTTCTTGGGGGCCAGGGGTCGGGCCCAAAGCCCACTTTATCTCCAGCTCTCCATTGATATCTGTGGTCGTGGGACCCTGTACGATCTCTCCGAAGCCGGAAAGGTCAATGAATTCCACAGGGATCCCGGATTCTGGAACGCCAAGGGAGTCGAGTGCGAGGAGATTCCCACTGAGGGTGTCCAGCATCGGCGCGGTAAGGGGGTCAGCGTTCAGAAGCGAGATCGGGGGCGAGCCAGTAGCCTCGAAAACCACGGCCTCCAGATCTGAAACGGTCGCGGATACCCGTTGGGCCCCTGCATCTTCCTCACCCAAGGCCCACGCGGCGCTGACCTTACCCTCAGAGTCTGACTGGGTGGATTCAGGGATGATCGTCCCACCCCCATCCAGGACCTCCCAGGTCACCTCTTCACCCACCACGGCCGTTCCCGCCCGGTCCTTCACCAGGACTTTGAGAGGATCCCTCAGGAGGAATCCGGTCCAGTGGAACTGATGGTCCCCTTCCAGGGCCTCCAGCACCTGGGCTTCTTGAGAGACCTCCACGTTTACGGACCCTCTTTGTGAGCCGGCCTGAGCCCTAACCTCCGTCTCTCCATCCCGCCGGGACGTGACCAATCCTGTCTGATCCACCGTTGCAATGGTGGCGTCATTCGCCGCCCAGAGTATCACCATTCCCGGCATGGGGTCCCCATATTGGTCCA
>JBDHMC010000335.1:0-3488 GCA_039656355.1 Gemmatimonadota bacterium
GGGGTTTCTTCCCCCGCCCCACCCCTGCCTTGGAGGAACGATGCGAAGGCACCTCGCATGCGTAGCCTTGGCGGCCACTTTGTTGGCCCCATTCCTGCCCCTCAACGCCCTGCTGGGCCAAAACCTGGATTCGGAGACTCTCGCTGCTTTCCGATGGCGCCAGATTGGCCCGGCCAACATGTCGGGGCGAATCACGGACGTGGAAGGCATTCCGAGCCCGTCAAAGACCTTCTACGTGGCTGCCGCTGCGGGTGGAATCTGGAAGACCACCAACAACGGGACGACGTTCCGGCCCCTCTTCACCGATGAGCGGGTCATCTCCCTCGGGGACATCGCCATTGCCCCTTCCGACACGATGCAGATCTGGGCCGGCACCGGGGAGGAGGACTCTCGAAACTCCATCTCTCCCGGGGGCGGAATCTACAAGTCCACCGACGGTGGTCTGACCTGGGAGCTCAAGGGCCTGGAAGAAACGCAGGTCATCGCCCGGATCGTTGTCCATCCCACTGATCCGGATCGAGTTTGGGTGGCGGCTCTCGGACATATCTGGGATTCGAACCCGGAGCGTGGCCTCTATCGTACCGATGATGGCGGTGATAGCTGGGAGCTCGTGAAGTTCGTCAGCGACCTGGCGGGCTTCGTCGATCTGGCTATCCACCCGAATGACCCTGATGTGCTCTTCGCCACCTCTTGGGAACGGGTCAGGGGACCCTACTTCCTGCAGAGCGGGGGCCCCGGAAGCGCCCTTTGGAAAAGCTCGGACGGTGGTGACAGCTGGATGAAAGTCGAGGGCCCCGGTTGGCCCAAAGGGGAATTCGGCCGTATTGGCATCGCCATCTCCAAGAGCGACCCGGAGATCATGTACACCAACGTGGAAGCCGCTGCCTACGAAGGCGACCCCGCCCCCAACGGCCTCTACCGCAGCAATGATGGGGGACTGAGCTGGGAGAAAATGAACAACGTCAACTCCCGCCCCTTCTACTACTCCCAGGTACGTGTTCACCCCACGAATCCGGATCGGGTCTACTGGTCCACCGTAAACGTCTCAAATGACGGCGGGCGGACCGTGGGAAACGCCGCTCAGGGAATCCATGTGGACCACCATGCCATGTGGATGGATCCCAATGATCCGGAGCGGATGATCGTCGGGAACGATGGGGGAATTGGGATCACCTTCGACCAGGGTGGAAACTACGTCTTTCCAAACACCATGGCCTTGGGGCAGTTCTACGAAATCAGCTTTGGGATGGAACTCCCCTACACCGTATGTGGCGGATTGCAGGACAACGGCTCCTGGTGCGGGCCCAGCAGGCGGCGTCAGGGATCTATCACGAACCACATGTGGGCCAACGTAGGGGGGGGTGACGGGTTCTTCACCCTCCAGGACCCGGTGAACCCCGAGGTCGTGTACTCCGAGTCCCAGGGCGGCTCCATGGGCCGGGTGAACACGATCACCGGAGACCGGATGAGCCTCCAGAAACCAGGAGGTGGGCGGGGTGGGGCCACCACCGGGGAGGACGGGTGGAGATGGAATTGGAACACTCCCATGGTCATGTCACCCCATGATCCCACGGTCATCTACGCCGCGGGAAGCCGGGTCTTGAAATACACGAACCGGGGTGAGGAATACGAAGTCATCTCCCCCGATCTCACCTATGCCGACGAAGAGAAGATCAAAGTCAGCACCGAGACCACCGGGGGAATCACGCCGGACAACACCGGCGCCGAGACCTTCGCCACTATCGTAGCTTTGGCCGAATCCCCGCTGCGGGCAGGCTTGCTCCTTGCCGGTACGGATGATGGCCGGACCTGGCTGAGCCCCAACGACGGTGGGGATTGGGAAGAACTCACGGGTCGGTTCCCGGGAGTGCCCCAGGGAACCTGGGTCCGTCGGATCGAACCATCGAGCCACGATGTGAACACCTTTTTCGTGGCTTTTGACGGACACCGGACCAACGACTTCACGCCTTATGTCTACATGACCACCGATGGCGGGGAGAGCTTCCAGTCCATTGTCAGCGACCTCCCGACAGGAAAGCCCGATTTCGTTCACGTTATCCGGCAGGACCTGGTAAACCCGAATCTGCTTTTTGTGGGAACCGATGTAGGTGTGTATGCCTCCTTCGATCTGGGTGGCCACTGGCAGAAGTTCATGGAGGGCTTTCCCACCGTTCCCGTCCATGATCTGAAGATCCACCCTCGGGATCGAGACCTCATCGCCGGGACTCATGGTAGGTCCATCTGGATCGTGGACATCGCACCTCTCCAGGAGTTGACGACCCAAGTCGCATCGGCAGACGTACACTTTTTTGCGCCGAAGCCCGGCCTACAGTACGGCAACCGGCCCATCGGCGGAGGGTCCACCGGACACCAGGTGTTCGAAGCCCGGTCGCCGGCCTACGGGGCTGAGATCGCCTACTGGATTGGTCCAAACGCAAACCTCTCGGCCGCCGAGGTCTCTGGAGCACCTCAGGCCCGTGGGGCTCAGATTCAAATCACGATCCTGGATTCCGACGGGAACACCATGCACACGGGGAATTCGCCGGCGACACCGGGCATCCACCGCTATCAGTGGGATTTCCGAGGTCAGGCCGCTCCGGCTGAGGCTCAGCCAAAAACCGAGGAGCAGCTCCAGGACAGCATCCAGGCTGTGGAGAGGGTTCAGGAGATCGTGGACTCCCTGGTGGAGGCCGGAAGCGACCGAGCCCAACTGGAACAATCACGAGACATGATTCTCTCAGGAAACGTCCAGAGGATGTTCGGCGGCGGAGGCGGTGGACGTGGAGGTGGCCAGGGGGACCCGAATGCCTGGGTTGAGAGACCCGGTGAGAACTTCTCCGCAGGCGGCCGGGGAGGCGGTGGCTTCACCCCCGAGATGAGGATTCTCTTTCGGGCGGCCCGACCCATCACGGGAACCGGGGGCTTCGGTGGCGGAGGACGGGGTGGGGGTGGCCAAGCTCCCCTTGCAGACGCTGGGGACTATACCGTGGTCCTCAAGGCGGGAGACCAGGAATTCCGGCAATCCCTCACCGTGATCAAAGGCCCCGACGCCGGAGGGGGTTGAGGGTTCTTCTAGCAGGCTCTGGTGTATCTGATCAAACGGCGTGATGTTCGGGGTGCCCCTCCGGGGGCACCCCAACCAGGAGAGCAGATGACCAGAAGAGATGGCCTGACCATGGTGAGAAGAAGCACCCGCCTGGCTTGTGGCCTTTGCCTCCTACTCCTCTTCCAGCCGGTCATTGGCTCCAGGCCCCTTCAAGCACAAACCGCGGTTCCCTCCGATAAGATCCATCTCTCCGTCACCCTCGGCGGGTACTTCCTTGTCGGTGTGGGTTACACCCATTGGATGGAACAGCATCACGCCCTGGAGTTCACCGTATTCCCCTTCGCGTTCCCGGCTGAGGGTTTCCCCTTCGGCCTCCGGGCCGGGTATGCCTGGATCCCCTCCAACGAGGTCTGGCGAGCCAAGCTAGGCGGAAACGTGATGG
>JBDHMC010000336.1:0-5390 GCA_039656355.1 Gemmatimonadota bacterium
GGTTTGGCTCACTTCATCAAAGGTGAATTCGAGGAGGCTGAAGAGATCTATCGGCGGTGCATGGATGCGTCCATCCACGCTGACAGCAAAGTGGCCACGGCCCATTGGTTGTACATGACACTACGCCGATCGGGGAAGGATCAGGAAGCCCGAGCCTTGATGGAGGGAATCGACCTGGACGGGTGGGCCTCCGAGGTCATCGAAAGCGGGTCCTACCTGGAGCTCCTGCGCCTTTATGCTCGGGCAGGCGGAGCCCCGGGTGAGTCCATGCCGGAGTTGGACCCTGGGACCATGGAGGGAGCCGCCCTCGGGTATGGGGCCGGTAACTTCTACCTCTACAACGGCTACCCCGATGAAGCACGGGCCGTATACGAAGGTATCGTGGCCGCCCAGGGCCAATGGGCTTCGTTCGGCTTTATCGCCGCCGAAGCCGATCTGGCGCATTTGGGAGGCGAATAGCCATCCAACCCCTGATCAAGCCCGAAAACGCGCTACGGGGGGCCTCAGGGCCCCCCGTAGTCGTTTTCGAACCCACCCGAGGTTGAAGATCCCGAGCTTTCTTTTCTACCCACCGATGGTGAATTGGTGGGTGAGGACCCCGCCACGAGTGGAGAGAATTCTGACGGTCCCTTCAACCGGATTGGAACCGCTGACGATGACCTCGAAGGTGGCCGAGTTCGCCTCCCCAGCCTCGGTCCAGCCGGCATCCACTGAAGTCTGGCCGTTCACACGGGCCGGGGCATCCCCACCCCCTGCCTGGGACCCACCAAACTCCAAAACAGCCCGATCTTCCCTGACGATCTTCACCAAACGAGCCTGGTGGAGTGCCGTGGGGAGGCCACCCGTGTTCTTCCAGGTCACTTCGACCTCATAGGTGGTCTCGTCGCCCGATACCTCCCCCTTTCGGACCTCGACACCCCCCATCTCCAAGAGTGGCAAGTGTTTGGCCATGGCCAAGTTGAAGAAAGCCTGCTTGGTGATCCACTCTTCCAGGGCCGCAATCGGAGGGTTCTGGGAGTAGAACTTTGGATGGAAACCTCCGCTTTCGGCTTCACCATAAACCGGGTGGTGGAAGGGAGCCCACTCTGTAAAGGCCCGGCCCTGGTTTTCCTGGTCGTCCCAGATCAAAGCATCATGCTGAGTGACTTCCCCGTCGCCGTTCAGATCTCCCCAGGACACACCGCCCCAGAGTTCGTCCCCATACCAGATGGAGCCATAGTACCAGTAACCCCAATCGGGACCGTGACCGAAGAGGGGGCGGCCGGCCATGGGATCGTCGGAGTTCCGGGCGCCGTAGTCGTGGAAGACGTCCCCGGCCCGGCCGTAGTCGGTGATGCTCAGGCCCAGGGAGTCGAAGTACTCGTAGTAGGCCAGGTCCTCGGGATACATCCGTTCAGGTCCTGGAGAAGTGGAAGGAGCCCGGAGATGCATGGGGACCCGGGTGTCCATGGAATTGGCGATGGACACGTTGGGGTTCTCCAGGAGCCAGACGACCACCGAGCGGGTCTCGATCTCGCTCAGTGGATATTCCCCCGCGCCCCCTTGTGTGTAGCCCCGGCCTGTCTCCTCCCTGCCCGGCATGGGCCGCCAGTTCTCCGCATAGTTTCGGTGGAGATCCAACCCACCAATCCCATCCTCGTTCACCCGACCGTCCCCATCGTTGTCGATGCCCTCGCTGGTTACCACCCACACGCCTTCCTCACCCGCCGCAGCCCGGCGCATGATCCGGCCGGTGGGGTCTTTCTCGTCGGGAACCATGGTCGCACGGTCATCGGTTCCGGGACGGGGGCGGTAGCGAACCTGAAGAATGATCCCGTCCTCGTTCAGGTCCTCAGGGGGGTCTTCATCCAGAAGACCGTCTCCGTCATTGTCGTAGGGTCGGTTGGTGCTCCGATTGGATTGGGCGGTGTTGAGGTACATGCCACCGCCGTCCGGGTTGTTTTGGGGCCGGAAGTAAATAGCCCTCGTGTCCACCAAACGGGTGATCTCCGGATCGGCGCCGTAGTTGTCCAGGATGTGTTGCATGAGCCAGAGGACCGACTCGCTGCCGGTGACTTCCCCGGAGTGGCGCCCTCCCTCGAAGTAGGCCGCAGCCTTATCGGTGGCCGGCCCCGTTTGCTCATTGGTGATGGAAGCCATGAGGATGGGCCGGCCTTCAAACTTCAAAGCTTCGGTCCACCTCCCAGACCTTCACCAGGTTGGGGTATTGCTCTTCCCACCGATGCAGCCACTCGTACATCACTTCCGCAGTGTGGTATCGGTCGAAGGTGAGGGTCGGCCCAGCTTCATACTCCACCCCAGGGTGTTGAACTTGCAGAAAATGGTTCGCCCCATGCCGAAACGCAGGGAGCGTGTACCAATCCCGCTCGATGGTCTGGGCGGCTTGCCCCCGCCCGCCACGCCCCCCCATCCCCTGGCCCATGGCAGTAGAGGGCAGAAAAAGGGATGCCAGGAGCAGAAAGAATCCCAACCGCAACAGGCCGTTTCGCATATTCCATCTCCAGGTTAAAGAGTCATGGAGGCAACCTGCGCTCCGGCGAGAAGTCCAACAAGGGGCCTCCACCTCATTTGGCAGGTTCGAGCTCGGGCATGAATGCCCTCTGGCACCCTTGACGGCGGTGGGCTTGGAAGGTCAGGGTATCCTATGCCTATTCAAAACCTCCCATTCCGTCTGGATATCCCCGCCGCGGCGAATATGATCGCCCCGCATATTCGGCGTACGCCCGTCATGAGGGTCCCCGACCTGGAAAATCCAAGCGGAAAGAGGGTTTTCTTGAAGCTGGAGAGCCTTCAGATCACCGGTTCCTTCAAGGCCCGCGGTGCGGCCAACCGGATCCTGTCCCTCACTGAAGCCGAGCGGGATCGGGGCGTCATCGCATGCTCCAGCGGGAATCATGGCAGGGCAGTGGCCTATATGGCAGGTACCCTGGGGATTTCGGCTGTGATCTGCGTTCCAAACTGGGTCGATCCGGTCAAACTTGCGGGGATGAAAAAGGCCGGAGCCCGGGTGGTCCTTTCCGGAGACACCTACGATGAGTCGGAAGCCAAGACCATAACCCTGGCCGAAGAGGAGTCCCGGACGTTCGTTCAGCCCTTCGACGATCCCTACGTGGCGGCGGGGCAGGGGACTTTGGGATTAGAACTCCTGGAGCAGGTGACCGAGATGGACACGCTCCTCATCCCCCTATCCGGAGGTGGGTTGGCTGGGGGCGTAGCCTACGCGCTCAAGGAACACCGGCCCGATCTCCGCATCGTGGCTGTTTCCGCCGCCAACGCCCGGGTGATGTACGAGAGCCTCCAGGCTGGAAAACCCGTCAGCATGGAAGAAGAGGAGACGCTGGCTGAGGCCCTTGCGGGCGGGATTGGCCTCACCAACCGATATAGCCTCACGCTCATTCGGGAGCTGGTGGATGAGCACATCCTGGTTGGGGAGGACGAGATCCGGGACGCCATGCTTTACGCATTCGGGTCCCTGAATCTCCTCCTGGAGGGCGGGGGAGCCGTGGCCCTGGCAGCCCTGTTGTGCCGCAAGTACGACCCAGGCGAGGAAAGAAGGGCCGGATCCCTGGGCGTAGTCCTGAGCGGAGGAAACGTATCCCTTTCACGCCTCCAGAAGCTGACTCAGGACGCCCCAGCCTAGGGGCGAGGAGCCAAGGGCCCCCTTTTCGGCGGTCCTCAGGACCCCGGGGGCCCTAGTGTCCCTTTGCCAGTCCTGCCCCGCGAGGATCCGCCCCACCCGTGAAGGAGATGGGTTTCCCGTCCGGACCCCACTCGATCATCAGGCCGTGGGCGTTTCCCAGCGCCCTCGTGTGCAATACCGATTGGCCCCGCTCCATCAGAGAAGTCCCAATGGCCCTTGGGATGGCATCCTCCACGGCCAGGATATCCGGCTCGGTGAAAGCAATTCGGGGCGCCGAAATGGCCTCCTGTATGTTCATCCCGAAATCGAGGATGTTCATGACCATCTGGGGCACGGTCTGGGGGATGGTGTGGCCACCAGGGGTCCCCAGAGCGATCCAGGGTTTTCCGTCCTTCAGCACAAAAAGGGGCACATCCCCTGAGAGCTTTCTACGGCCCGGGTGGGCATCCATGGGGTTTCCGGCCGGTTCGAAGGTGCAATAGGCCAGGGAGTTGTTGAGCCAGATTCCCGTTCCTTCGGGCATGATACGGGCTCCGAAGGAATTCCCGAGGGTTTGGGTCGCCGAGACCACGTTCCCCTCGGCGTCAGCCACAACGAAATGAGTAGTGTGAGCTTCGGGGGTATTCCGATTCCCGACCGCGGCAGGGGGCGCGAAGGGGAGGGCCTCGTACATATCGATGGGCCGAATGAGGTCTTCCCAATAGTCCACGGAGAGGAGGGTGTCCAAGGGTGGGGGAGCCACTTCGGGGTCACCGGCGTACCTCAAGCGGATCCAGAAGGCGCGCTTGGTAACCTCTGCATACATATGAAGATAGTCCACGCTGTTATGGCCCATATCCTCCACATCCACCAGACTCATCATCCCCAAACGGACCAGGGCTGGAAAGGAGTTGGCCGGGGGAGGTGGGACCATGACCCGGTGACCCCTATAGTCGATCTCGATGGGCTCCCACCATTCGGCCTCGTTCTCGGCCAAATCCGAAAGTCTCAGGAAACTCCCGCTCTCCTGCATGGCCCCATCGATTGCGACACCCAATGAGCCACCGTGGAAAGCCTCCGGACCCTCTTCTGCTACAAGCCGGAGTGACCGGGCCAAGTCGGCCTGGACAAGGCGCTCTCCGATCTCCAAGGGCCGGTCGTCCAGCCCGTAGAAGGCTCTGGTGTGCTCAGGGAAGTCATCCCAAGCCGAACCGATAGACCCGGCGAGGCGGGAATCGATTTCGAAACCTTCCTCCGCCAACCTGGCGGCAGGCTCGAGGAGATCTGCCCAGGGAAGGTTCCCGTATCCCTCCGACATGGCCGCCCAGGCATTGACGTTTCCCGGGGTCGAGATCGCCTTGGGGCCTCGTCGGTTTGCACGGTAGTCCGGCGTGGGTGCCCGGAATGCATCCGAATCCACCCCTTTGGGAATCCTCCCGCTGGGGTTAAGGAAACGCGCCCGATCTTCCTCGGCGGAGTACACCAGGATCGTCCCATACCCCCCCATTCCCGACATCATGGGCTCGACGACGTTCAAGGCTGCGGCAATGGCCACCGCGGCGTCAAAGGCGTTTCCGCCCTGGGCCAGCACATCCAGACCCACCTCTGTGGCGAGGGGGTGGGCGGAGCTGACCATACCCGAGGTTCCCTGAGCCGGAACCTCCCCACCTCCCGAGGAGGGGGCCCCATTCCCCGATCCTCCGCAAGACATAAGCGCGAAGAGGACGAAAAAGGCCGGAATAGTGGTAGGGAGGGAGACCTTTTGCAGAAG
>JBDHMC010000337.1:0-3465 GCA_039656355.1 Gemmatimonadota bacterium
ATGCGGGTGTGCTCTTTATCCACAACGAGGGCTTCAGCACCATGTGCGGTCATGGCATCATCGGGTTTGCCATGGCCGGGGTGCAGGGAGGGGCGGTGGCTTTGGATGAAGGGGCGCCTCTCGGAGGGGATGAAGCCCCAGAAACACCAGGCCCCCTCCGTCTGGACACACCCGCCGGGAGGGTCACTGCTTTCTCCGAGGTGGAGGACCGGCGTATAACCGGCGCCTCATTTCTCAACGTTCCCTCCTTTGTGTATGCTCTGGACCAGGAGGTGGAAGTCGAGGGGATGGGCCTGGTCCGGTATGATGTGGCCTTCGGCGGTGCCTTCTACGCCTTCTGCAGGGCTGAGGAGCTTTGCCTGAAGCTGGAGGCTGGGGACTTCCGGGCTATCATGGACGTAGGAATGAAGATCAAGCGAGCCGTCAGGGCTTCCCTCCCCATCGAACATCCTTTCGAAGTTGATCTGGGTTTCCTCTACGGCACCATCATCGTCGGGGAGGCTCACGACGTGGGGAATCACAGCCGGAACGTCTGCATTTTTGCTGAAGGCGAGGTCGACCGGTCACCCACGGGAACGGGGGTAAGCGCCCGGGCAGCTCTTCACTTCGCTCGGGGAGAGTTGGAGGTGGGAGACCCGTTTACCGTGGAGAGCATCCTTGGCACCACCTTCACGGGTCAGGTGGTCGATCCGACACGGTTCGGGCCCCACGAGGCAGTGATTTCCAGGGTCTCCGGAACCTCCCATATCGTTGGGAGGAACGAGATCCTCATCGACCCCGAGGACCCGCTTCGCCACGGGTTCATCCTGAGATGATGACCGAATCCACCGCCACCCGGATCCTCGAGGCTTGGATCCAGCTCGAGACCGCTCTCCGGGAAGCTCTGCCGGTGTGCTCGGTCCAGCCACCCACCCAACCCTCGGAGCTTCTCTCTGCCCTCCGCATCAATCACCAGATCGGCCCGGATGAACAGGCCCGCATTCTAGCCCTCCGAGAAATCAGAAACCGGGTGGCCCACGCCCTGGACGAGCCTCCCCACGAGGAGACGGCTCGTTTCGAAGCGGAGGTCGAGGCCTTGAAGACCCACCTGGCTGACGGTTCCGGAACGACCTGCTGAGCGGACGCCCGAGGATCGGGCTCGACCTATCCGGTCCTGCCCTCCCCCCCCTATGATGTCCCCGCCCACAGGATCATTGGCTTGAATCTGGAGGATCGCTCTCATGCGGGCCTATGCTGCCGCCGTCGGACTTCTCCTCGTAGTAACCGCCTGTCAGAACCCGGGAAGGGACTCCCAGCCGGCACTCGGCTCCCAGACATCGCTCTGGGAACAGCCTGAACCTGGAGCAACTCCTAAGGTGCTCCTGGTGGGATGGGACGGTGTGCGGCCGGACGTTCTTAGTGAGGTTTCCACGCCCTACCTCGATTCTCTAGCCGCAGCGGGTACCTTCAGCGATGTGGCTCGAACCGCCCGGCCTACGGTCAGTGGCCCGGATTGGTCCAGTATCCTCATCGGGGTTTGGCCGGAGAAACACGGGGTCCACAGCAACAACTTCTCTTCCAACCGGTACTCGGAGTACCCCGACTTCTTCACCCGCATCGAGTCGGTGGCTCCGGAGCTGAATACCTTCGTTGCCATCGATTGGCTGCCCCTGGGTGCGGAGACCGACGGTGGTCCCCTCATCGGCGATGGGGTGGACCGGAAAATCGTACTCGACGGGTACGAACTGGGGTGGTTGGAGGCCGATAGTGTGGCCGTAGAGGCTGCCCTGGAGGAGCTACGGTCGGGGGACCCCGATGCCCTTTTCGTTTACGTTGGGGCGCCCGACGAGATCAGCCACACCATTGGGGGGATCGGAGACGAATACAGGGAGGCCATCGCCATTGCCGACCGTCAGTTGGGCATGATGCTGGCCACCATACGAAGCCGCCCCAGCTTTTCACAGGAAGACTGGCTGATCCTGGTCTGTACCGACCATGGACGAACGGAGACCGGGGGCCACGGCGGCGACTCGCCGGAGGAATCCAACGTTTTCTTCCTGGCCAGCGGGCCATCGGCGATGGTCGGCCACCCAAACGAACCCCCGGCCACGGTGGACTTGGCTGTTACAGCCCTGACTCACCTGGGGATCGAGATCGATCCGTCCTGGGGGCTGGACGGCCGCGTCGTGGGGCTCCAGGGTGGCGCCCCTGTGGCCCCATCAGCCAGGACCGACACGTTGCGGATTTTGGCCTACAACACCCACCACGGTGAGGGGATGGATGAGGTTCTGGACCTGGGGAGGATCGGGGAACTGATCTCGGCCCTGGAGCCGGATCTGGTGACCCTCCAGGAGATCGACAACCAGGCGGAGCGCACCGGTGGAGTAGACCAGGCCGGCGCGTACGGGGCACTCACGGGAATGGAGCCTCTCTTCGGAGATTTCATGGAGTTCCAAAACGGGCATTACGGGATGGCCCTTCTGAGCGGGCTCCCCATCCTGGATTGGGCCAACCACCGCCTTCCCCCCGGCGCCGAACCCAGATCCGCTCTCACCGCCCGCATAAGTCTTCCGAACTCGGGGAAGGAAGTGGTGATATCGGGAATCCACTTCTACAGAACCGAAGAGGAGCGGCTGGCCCAAGCCCAAACCCTCATGGAAGCCCTTGAGGATGAGGACGGCATCGTGATCCTGGCGGGAGACTTCAACTCCACTCCAGGGGACCCCGTCATGGAGTTCCTCGAGGCGGAATGGAGTGTGCTTCAGAAACACGGCTCACCTCTCACCTTCCCTGCTGATGGGCCGGAGCGGGAGATCGATTTCATCCTGGTGCGCCCCTGGAACGGATTTCGTGTGTTGGAATACAGGGTTCTGGACGAAGAGGTGGCATCCGATCATCGACCGATATTCATGGTGCTGGAGTTCCGGTGAATTTCTCCACCTTCGATCTCACCGCTTTCATTGGCTACTTCGTGGTGGTGGCGGCGGTTGCCATCGTGGTTTCCCGCCGAGAGAAAGACGCAGCCGATTACTTCCTGGCCGGTCGGAACCTCCCCTGGTGGCTCATCGGCATCAGCCTCATCGCCTCCAACATCTCCACCGAACAGCTGGTGGGGCAGGCAGGCCAAGGGGCCGACTTCGGGTTGGCGGTGGCCGCCTACGAGTGGATGTCCGCCATCACCCTGATCATCGTGGCCCGCTGGTTCCTGCCGGCGTTCCTGGCAAACCGGGTCACCACCATGCCCGAGTACCTGGAACGGCGTTTTGATGTCCGGTCCCGAGGTTGGTTAGCCATCTATATGATCCTGGCCTACACCTTCGTGGCCATGGCCACTGTTCTGTATTCCGGCGGTCTGGCCTTGGAGACCATGTTCGGCCTCCCCCTCTGGTGGGGTGTGACGATTCTGGCGGTATTCGCCGGAGCCTACACGGCATACGGTGGCCTGAAGGCGGTGGTGTGGTCGGATCTGATCCAGGGCACCATGCT
>JBDHMC010000338.1:0-3460 GCA_039656355.1 Gemmatimonadota bacterium
CAGGGCCGGATAAATCAGTCGGTTCACATGACCAAGCCCCGTGCCGGCAATGATGATGCCTTTGTACCCCTTCTCTACGAGACCATCGATGACGTCAGGATGCATTCCCGGATAGTAGTAGGTGAGGGTGACCCTTTCGTTGAATGCTGCCTGGATCAAAACGTCCCGATCCTCCCGCCTGGGAAGCCAGTCCTCTTGAATGGGCGTGACCTTCCCCTTCTCTACCATGGCCAGGGGGATATCGCCCAAGGTGCGGAAGGTGCTTCGAACGGAACTGTGCATCTTTCGAACCCGGGTGCCCCGGTGAAGGAGATTGTAGAGGTCCGAAGTGGGTCCGAACATGCAGACCATCACTTCGGCAATGGGACCGTGGCCGGCGGCCCACGTCGCGTTGATGAGGTTCTGTGCGGCATCCGACGAGGGGCGATCCGAGGACCGCTGGCTCCCCACCATGACGATGGGCACAGGGGACCCCTGGATCATAAAACTCAAGGCTGCGGCCGTGTGGTGCATGGTGTCGGTGCCATGCCCGATGACCACTCCGTCGTAACCTTCGCGGATCGCTTCTCCGGTCTTTTCTGCCAGGATCAGGTACTGCTCGGGTCCCATGTTCTCGGAGAACACACCGAAGAGCTTCTCCGTTTCCAGGTTGCAGATGTCGGCCAACTCCGGCACGGAACCGTATAGCTCGCCCGGACTGAACGCAGGGATGACGGCCCCGGTGCGGTAGTCCAGGCGAGAGGCGATGGTTCCACCTGTACCCAGGAGCTTCACGCTGGGGTGAGCCGGATCCGTGGGGAAATCCTTCTCAGGGATCTGATAGTGGGCTTCTCTATACCCGAGCTTCTCAAGATTCAGGATGGTGTCGTGGCGGATCCCCACGTTGTAGCCTGAGTTGAGCTTCAATACCAAATGGAGTTCGTCGCTCGTTTCCGACCGGGGCAGAAGAAGACCGTCGAAATCCCCACGGGTGGTTTTGGCGCGAACCTCACACCAAACCGTGATTCCAAACCGCTTCATCACTTCCCGGGTGGGACCTCTGTACCCGCGATACGGATCTTTGGCGGCTGGTGTCATGGGGTGTCCTCCCCGGCCAGTCCGGCCCTGAGTCCCAGAAGACCAGAAAGCGCCTCTTGAGCGCCGAGAGGCGCCACACGCCCGAAGAACTCTCTCATGACCTCCCCCATTCCCCACCGGAGGGAGGCCTCCGCCGACCTCCCCTCCACGGCCCGAGCCCGATCGGCCACCTCCGACAGAACACTCTTCAACCTCTCCTCGTCGTCCTCGCTTGGCTTGTACTTCGCCAGGACTTCTTCAACCTCCAGTTCGGAATCGGCCAGAATTTCGTCCACAGCCCACCCCAAAGCTTCGGGCCGGATCTCGCCGTCCTCGAAGGCTCGAACAAGTGGGGAAAGCCGGCTGGCTTCCGGCATCTCTCGGAGGGCGCGGGGCTTGGAACCCCGGTTCCTCCGAGCATGAAATGGGACCCTCTTTTCAAGAATGGCCGCAAGGCGCCGGGCCGCATCACCCTCCAGGGGGGAGAGTTCGTCGAAAAGGTCTGCCCAGGGCGCCACGGAAAGCACCTGTGCACCCCTAGCGTCCAGACCCAGCTTTTCGTACCGGCTCTTTCGAACCCAGGGGACCTCTCCCAACTGAGCCCGGACCTCCGCCACGGTGGAATCTGGAATCGGCAGAGGTGGGGTATCGGTGTCCGGGTACATCCGGTCAGGACCGGGAAGGATCCGTTCAAACCCCGTCGTCCCATCTAAGAAAGCCTGGCGGGTTTCGGCCGGGATGCCCTCCAAAGCCTCTCTGGCACGGATGATAACCTCTCGGGCGGCTGTCGCGGCATCCTCTTCCGGAGCCCAAACCACCACCACGGCGTCCTCAGAATCCGCACCCAAAGCCCGGGTCAATTCCTTCCAGAGCACATCGCTCAACCCACCCTTCTTCATCCCCGAGTGGGTCATGAAAGGGTGATGTTCGGGGGAGGCGATCACTCGGACCCGATCAGCGATCTCCTGGGCAAAGGTGACGCCAGGTTGAGTGCTGTGGTTGAGGAGTCCACCAAAACCGGGCAGGCGAATGGCGCAAGCCGAATCTCCCCGAGCGATGGCGTGGCGACCGGGATGATAGTACGACCCGCTCAAAGCCGTATCAGCCGCCACAACCAGGGGAGATGTCTCCCAGGGCAAACCTTTTGGCGGATCGGGGAGAGACCCGGCTTTCACACCTCTCTCCTCCAGCTCTGCTTTCAGCCTAAGAAGGTTCAGTTGACGAAAGGCTTCCGTATGGACAAGGAGGGGCAGCCGTCGGTGGTGGTGAACCCCCTTGATCTCCACTCGGCGGCTACCGGCCACCGAGACGTTGACGTCCTGTCGTGCTGCCCCAGGCCCCCGCCTTACCTTGTTCGTGACACGGGCCAGTTGAGCCAAGAGGCGGCCTCCGGCCTGAAGCTCTTGCGGAGTCAGAAGTTCGGGCTCGGTCACCATTTCGGTTAGGGGCATGCCTAAGCGGTCGGTGCGGTATGTGATACGGTGGCCAATGTCCGACACTTCTCGACAGGAATCTTCCTCCAGAGACAGCTGGCGAATGGAAAGCTCTCGGTTTATGCCCAGCTCCGGGACCTGAAAGGGGATCGCACCGGTCAGTCCCACCATGGCTGTCCGTTGGAATCCCGTTGGGATGGACCCGTCCAGGTACTGCTTCCGCATCACATGCAGCTCCGACACCAGATTCAGGTTGCAGAGCTCCGACATCTCGATGGCGATCCGAACGGCCTCATCATCGATCTCGAAGGGTGGGGTGTCATCCATCTCATAGGTACACACGGTACCCCGCTCGAGGAGATAGACAATCTCCTTATGAGTCTTGAACTCCATGAGAGCTGTGCCGTCGTACTCCCCTAGCTCACTCAGGGTGGGACGCATGTGCCTCAGTACCTCGGCATCCACCCTCGTGACTCTTCGCCCAGCGGGGCAGCGGCAAAAGAGCTTGGATCGAGTGTCGAGCTGCTGGTGAACCTCCAAACCGGACATGAAACCCAGGGCCTGATAATCCCCAGGAGTCATCTCGTTCATTGGCTTGTCGGGGAAATCGAGTGCGGGATCAGGACGAGGATTCAGGTCCCCGGGGGAACGGACCCCGACATCCTCGGGCTGGTTCTTTTGTTCTTCCATCTATGACCTATCTCCGGGTGATTCCCGAGATGAAATCCAGTTCCACAGATGGAAGATAAGGCGGGATGGGCTGGAGGATAGGGAGGTCCTGAAACGGAGCCGGCCCTCCCGGGGGGGGAGGGCCGGCGAGAAGTCGGGGGCCTGAAAGTGTGGCGATTCAGAACCCCTGGCTATGGCCTTGAAGGTCCGCCTCCCCCAATCCGTTTCCTGTATTCCTCGCTGGCGAAGATGGCCACTTCCACACGGCGGTTCTGCTGCATCCCGGCCTCGGAGTCATTGGA
>JBDHMC010000339.1:0-3452 GCA_039656355.1 Gemmatimonadota bacterium
TGAACTCTTCCGGGCCAACCCATCGGGCAACGGGAATGTGGGCGGAGGAGGGACGCAGGTATTGGCCCAAGGTGAGGATGTCCACCCCTGCTTCCCGGACATCGGCCATGGCCTGCCGGACCTCATCGACCTCTTCACCCATGCCCAGAATGATCCCGGTCTTGGTGAGGGTTCCCGAATCCATCCGCTTTGCAGCGCCCAGGAACGAAATTGACCTCCAATAACGGCCCCCTGGCCTAACCTCTGGGTGAAGGCGCTCCACCGTTTCCAGATTGTGCCCCAGGATCTCGGGTTTCGCCTCGACCACCTTCCGGAGGGCGTCCTCATCACCTTTGAAGTCAGGGATCAGGACCTCCACGGAACATCCGGGCACCCGCTCATGGATTTGTCGGATGGTTTCCGCGTACATGCCGGCGCCGCCGTCCGGAAGCTCGTCCCTGTTCACGCTGGTGATGACCACATGCTCCAGTTCCATGGCCGCCACGGCCGATGTCACCCGAGACGGTTCGTCTTCGTCCAGAGTCGTGGGCATACCATGGGCCACACCGCAGTACTTGCATGCCCGTGTGCAGACGTCCCCGAGAATCATGAAGGTGGCGGTCCCCGCCTCCCAACACTCTCCGATATTCGGACAGGCAGCCTCTTCGCACACGGTGTGCAGCGACTGGGCCCGCATGAGTTTCTGGAGTCTCAGGTATTTCAGCCCACCGGGAGAACGCACCTTGAGCCACCCAGGCTTACGGGCCTTCAACTCAACCGTTTGAAGGGCCTCGTGGGCTCGAATCCGGGAAGTGCCCTTGGGCTTCACCCGGCCGGTGTTCTTACCAGCGGGGGCATACCCCCCCGGGGCTTTGGTTTCAGCTTCTGCCAAGTCTAAACCTCCACCTGGAACCTTGAGGACCCAAGAAAGTTAATGAGCCTGCCGTTAGAGGCCCACCCCGGCACCTCTCAAGAGATAGGCCACACCAAAACCCAGGTAATTCCCAAGAGCATAACCCAAAAGGCCCACGATGATCCCTGGAAGTACCAGCCCTTTCCACTCCCTCGAGACCGCCACAGCGAGGGCGCTGGAAGGACCGCCCACTGCGGCCTGAGAGGCAACAGCGAGAGAGCCTACATCCATCCGCGCCAGGCGACCGATCCCGAAAACCACCAGTCCGTGGACACCAACAACTACGAGGGTGTAGTAGAAAACCTCCATCCCAATTTCGAGAATCTCAGAGATTCTCGAGTGGATCCCGATGACCACGAAGAAGAAGTGCAGAGCCAGGTTTCCGAGTTGAAGCGCGCCCCGAGGTTTCAAGAAGGGCTTCGTGTGTCCCACCACTAATGCGAAAGTGGTAAGCCAGAGAACCGGGGGAATGCCCGGTGTCATTCCACCAATCCACTCGGACACGAGAACCAGAATGAGGCCAACTGCCACGAGGTTGGCCAGATCCAGCGTCGAGAGCGGAATCTTCTCGAAGAACGGGTGGGGATGCATCTCCTTGTCCCCGGCCTCATCCTCCCCTGGGATGGCCGCTTTGTAGAACCGCCCGAGCCAAAGGGGCAGCATAAGGGTGGCAGCCAGCCAGATTCCGGTGGTGAGAGCGTCTGCCGCTACGGCACCTGAGAAAAGGAATTCCGGAAGCTCCACACCCCTCCCCACTGCCACGAAGTTGACCGACCCCCCCGAATAGGTGCCGGTGAACACACCGGCCAGGCGCCAGGTGTTTTCCCCGAAGGTTCCTGCGAAAAGAACGCCGCCCACCATGGCGCCCAGAGCTGTTCCCAACCCTGCCAGGAGGAAAGCACCCACCATCCTCGGGCCTGCCACCTTTAAATCCGACAGGTTCACGGCCAATAGGAGCCAGGCGATGGCCAACGAGGTGAGGGGTCCTTCAATGATCGAGTACACGGGGGAAGCGGCCGGCACCGCACCGGTATTAGAAAGGATGGCTCCCAGGATCAGGGCCAGTAGAGAGGCCCCTATCTTAGAGATCCACCGCACTCGATGGTCCAAAAGAAACGCCAGAGCCGTAGCCCCAGCGATGATGGCCGTGAGAAAGATGGGGGACTGAACCACCTAGCCTTCCCTCACTTCCTCAGGAGTTTGGAACCCAGATCGGCGACTCCGTTGGCCTCTGCTCTCTTCTCCAGATCTTCTGTGAAGCGGGCCACAATGTGATCCACGGCCTCCTGAGGAGAATCCGTCACTTTGATCAAATCCAGGTCTTCAGGTGAGATCTTCCCCTCCTCCTGCACGGTGTTCTTGAGCCAATCCAGCAGACCCTTCCAGTAATCCGAACCGAAAAGGACCATTGGAAAGTCCCGAATCTTCCCGGTTTGGATAAGAGTGAGGCCCTCGAAAAGCTCGTCCATCGTCCCAAACCCACCTGGGAAAATGACAAACGCCTGGGCATACTTCATGAACATGGTTTTCCGCACGAAGAAATATCGGAAGTGGATCTTGAGATTTGCGTATGGATTCAGGTCCTGCTCGAAGGGCAACTCGATATTCAATCCCACGGAGTGCACACCTGCCTCATGTCCCCCCTGGTTCGCCGCCTGCATGATCCCGGGCCCACCTCCGGTGATGATGGAGAACCCTGCCTCACCCAGAAGCCTGGCGGTCTCAACACACTGGGCGTAGACGGGACTATCCGGAGGCGTTCTGGCGGAGCCAAAGATGGTAACGGCAGGACCCAACCGGGTGAGCTCATCAAAACCCTCCACGAACTCCCCCATGATCCGGAATACTCTCCAGG
The DNA here is from genome assembly GCA_039656355.1 of Gemmatimonadota bacterium. Lineage (GTDB taxonomy): Bacteria > Gemmatimonadota > Gemmatimonadetes > Longimicrobiales > Gaopeijiaceae > JABDNZ01. Next base: position 2,748 of record JBDHMC010000339.1, read on the forward strand.
ATTCGCCCTTCACCACCACGGAGGGAAGCTCCTCCAGCTGTTCCACCGCAGCCTTGAGAAGAAGCTCATCCTCGGTGAGGCGGGCCCTTCGACGCCCTGCCCCGACCCTCTTATCTCCACTCTCAGTCATTCCGTTGTTCCTTCTCTCATAATCCTGTCTTTCAGAGGTTATCCCGAGCTGAGGAAGGCCTGAGCTTCGTCCCGGTACACGGTGAAGATGTTCTGATGGTGTTCATACCCAGGCCTCAGCAATCCCATCTCGGCGTCATAGACGTCGAGAAAATGGCTATACAGCTCTCGGGCCCCGGCTAGGTCCCCAAGACCTACTGACGCCTCCGCGGCAACTGCCAACAGGAGGAGGTAGTCAGGGATCTGGGCCAAGCCCTCCTCCGCTTTGGCGAGAGCCGCCTCAAAGTCCCCCCCTACCTGGTAGAGAAGGGCATAGTGGTAGAGGCCGTCAGGGTCAGTGGGGGCCAGCTGTTCGTAGATGATCAGGGCTTTGGGGAGCCAGAAAGCAACACCTGCCGTGTCGCCAACACTGCTGGAGCGCATGACCCTGTTGAACAAGGTGTCTCCCATCTCCTTCGTGGACATCGTGGTCAGATCCACCGCCCCTACGCCTCCCGTGGCGCCGCCCATCCCCGGCGGAGCGGCGCCCCCCCCGGCCGGGCCGTTGCCCCGGGTCAAAACGGGGTACCCAAGGGC
>JBDHMC010000340.1:0-3452 GCA_039656355.1 Gemmatimonadota bacterium
ACCATTCTCCGAGAACTCGGCGAGGCACCTGATTTCGGGCCCATTTATGTGGCCCGGGCCCAACTGTTAGAGGAGCTTCAGGGGGTGGAACCCGAAGGAGATCTCCGGAGGGCCGTCGAGCTGGCCCCGGAAAACCGGATTATCCACATCCACCTGATCCGGCACCATCAGGACCAGGGTGAATGGGATGCTGCTTTGGCGGCGTTGGAAGCGGCCCGAGCCCGGTTCCCCGACGACTTCAACCTCGACCTGCTCCAGGCCCGGACCCTCATGAACCTGGGTAGAGCCCTGGAGTCAGCCGAACTTCTTGATGCTGCCCACGTGCTCCCGTCGGAGAACGCCAGAGAGAGTCACCGACTCTACGAACAAGCCCACACTATTGTGGCGCTGGATGCATTAGACGAGGGCCGACCCGAAGACGCACGGGAACACCTGATGTTGGCCCTGGAGTGGCCGGAATCCCTCGGACAGGGTCGTCCCTACCAACCGGAGGAACGCCTCGTCCGGTTCCTCCTTGGCCGGGTGGAAGAGCGCCTCGGAAATGAGGGCGAAGCCCGGGCGGCCTATGAGGCCTGTCTGGAAGCCTCCGGGAACATCGGCCCACCACTCCGGCAGTTGGACCTTCTGGCAGAAACAGCCCTCCGGGCCCTGAACCGCGATCCAGAAGCCGATGCTTTGCTGAGCGAAAATCGCTCCGACTTCCAAACCCTCAGAGCAACCCTCCAAGACGACCTAGAGGGCCAATTGATCTATCGAGCTCTCAACTTAGGGAGTGGGAGCCCTGATCAGGCGAAAGAGGCCCCAGACGGGGCAATCCTCCGCGGGGTCCGGTAGGACGTGTATTCGACCTGCATCTTCTGTGACCGGTCCCTGGGCCAGAACGAGATCATCGAGGCTTTCCCAGTAGGTCGTCGGTTGGCCTTCGATTCTCACAAGGGACGATTTTGGGTGGTTTGCGAGTCCTGTCGTAGGTGGAACCTCTCGCCCCTGGAAGAACGGTGGGAGGCTGTGGAGGAGTGCGAGATCATTTTCCAGAGCCTCCCCACCAGGGTCCACTCGGATGAGATCGGGGCGGCCGTTCACCCGGAGGGGCTTCGCCTGACTCGAATCGGTGAGCCACTCCCCGTGGAGTTCGCCGTATGCCGCTACGGGGAGACCTTGGCCCGGAGGTACCGCCGGAACACATTCTTCGTGGCTGCCGGGATCGGAGCAGGGGCCGCCTTGGTAGTGGGCGGGGCCGTGATCGGCTTCAGCGCTGTCGGCCTCGTCTGGCAAGCACCCCAGATGGTGAACGGCATTCGAGTGTGGGCCTCTCGCCCATCCGTGCGGCTCCCCGACGGCTCTGTGCGGAAGATCCATGCGGGCCAGGTCGATTTCCTGAATCCCGGAGAAGAATCGGAGCTCGGCTTGAGAATCAGGCTGAAGAAAAAGGAAGAGGTAGCCCTCTACGGGCAGGACGCCCGGAGAGTGGCCTGCAAGATCTTCCCCCAGGTGAATCGGCGTGGGGCACGACTGGATGCTGTTAAGGAAGCCGTCTCCATGTTGTCCGAGGTGGGAGGGCCCGACGCCTTCCTCAAGGAGACCTGGGGAAAGGCTCGGCCGCGACCCGGATCCTCCATACGCTGGGTCATGTCACTAGACAGGAAGGGTGCCAACGTAGGCTCGCTGACCCCGTTGAGCCGGATCGCCATCGAAATGGCCCTTCATCAAGAACAGGAGCGGAGAGCCCTGGAAGGAGAGCTTCAGGAACTCCGTGCAGCGTGGCGAAACGCTGAAGAGCTGGCCCAGATCTCCGACAACCTCCTGGTCCCTGACCAGGTCGAAGAGAAGATCGCCTCCCTCAAGAACCAGAGGATTCCCGAATAGTGGGAGTTCATCTCTATGGAAGGTGGGAAGACCGCGTGAAACTAGGGACAACCAGCTTCCTGGTAGCCATCCTCTTTTCATTCCTGCTGGCTCCAGCGGCCTGCACCGATATGGACGACGAGGGGCCAGGATCAGACGAAACCACCGGCACATCGGCAGCTGTATCCCCGGAGCTCTTCCGGGCGCCTGCACTATCCAACGTCATCGATGGTGTCGTGTGGGAGGCGGGGAACTGGGAACCCCATCTGGCCGCAGGGGACGAAGGGGTTTCCTGGGGGAATCACCGAGCCGTGGTGGTGGTGGAGGCTCCGGAGTCTGAGGCGGATTCCGCGACCCAGGGAACCCCCGGCCAGGACCCGGAAGCTGTCGCGGTGACCATCCCCTGGCGCCGAAGGGATGCTGATCCGGCCTCCAAAGGCGTCGTCGTCGTGGATGCGGCCTCAGGCCGAGCGGTCCCGAACGCCGTGGCTACCCGGGTAGAAAACGCGTCGGGGGACGTGGTCTTCCAGCCGGTTTCAGGGTCCTTGGAATACCACGTTTATTACCTGCCTTGGCAGTCTTCGGGCGGATACTACCCCACCATCACCTACCCAACTCCGGCCCAACTCCGGCTGGCCGGTCGTGGATCAGCAGGGTTGGCAGCCGGGGAGGCCGACAGCCCCTCGCGAGCCCAGGAGGCCCGCCAGGCATCCTTCACATGGGCTGGCCTCGTACCCAACCCCGACCCGGATTGGGAGGCGAGACTTCGCGCTGCCACTCCGGCCGACCTACCCCAGGCTCGGGTCACTCACATCCAGTCTGTGGACGAGTTCCATTCCTTCTTTCCCATGGAGGTCATCGCCACGCCGGAAGAAGCCGCCGCCTTCCTGCCCGAGGTCTTTTCGCCGGTGGGCGAGACGGATCCCGGACCGGGCCAGGGATGGGCCGTTATTCCGGAGCACAGAGACTACCCCATCCGCATGCGTCATTTCCTGCCTCGCCATTGGATGTTGCGATCCGATCTGGACACCTTCTCCAGCGCTGTCCTCCGGGACGAGGCCTTCACCTTCCAATTGGGGATTGTGTCGGGAACTGAACCCCTCAGCGATGTGCGGGTCACCTTCGAAGGGTTCCCGGATTTGTGGATGGAGTCGCTGACCTGTTTCAACTGTGAAGGCATCAACGAAAAGGGGGTTCCCTTCACGAAGGAGATCCACGTTCCAGCGGAAACGCTCCAACCCCTCTGGATTGGGGTTCGGATTCCGGAGACGCAGCGTTCGGGCACCATCGAGGGCAGCATCACCGTTTCCTCTGCGAACCGTGGGAGCAGGACGGTGGGTGTCTCCCTGGATGTGAGACCCGAAATGGCCATCAACGGCGGTGCAGACGTACCCGAGCTCATGACTCGCCTGGCTTGGTTCAACTCCACGGCGGGAACAGACCCCGACTTCATCATCGAGCCATTCGAACCCGTCACCATCGATGGAAACACCTTGTCTGTTCTGGGTCGGCAGATCGAGCTGGGTCCCTTCGGACTCCCCGAGCAGATCTCCTCGTACTTCACCCCGGAGTTAACCCATTTCGCATTCGAGCCGGAGCCCATCCTG
>JBDHMC010000341.1:0-3443 GCA_039656355.1 Gemmatimonadota bacterium
AAAGCTAGGTGAGAGAACGGATTCGGACAGATTCGGACGTATTCGGACAAGCGTTGAGATTCCTCAAAAACCTCTGGGATTACTCCCTTGCGGGTTCGAATCCCGCCCCCGGCACTCTTCCCTCCAGGCAATCTTCCTTGCCCATTCCTTAACCACATCATCATTATGTTCCTTGGTGGCTGCCTGGGCTGGAACCAGCGGCCTTCTTCCACCTGTCGCCCACCCTCGCCGGCCCGAAGGCCTGAGGTTCATCATGATCGCATCCCGCCGAATCCTCCTTGTGTCTCTCTTCACGTTCCTCTTCTCCTGCTCCTCGCCTGAAGGTGAAACCGTAGGGGACGCGCCCGAGCCCCCGGTAGCGAAGATAGAGCCAACCGAGCTCACCACCCACGGCCTCACCCGGGTGGACGACTACTTCTGGCTGCGGGAACGAGAAAACCCGGAGGTCATCGCCTACCTGGAGGCCGAGAACGAATACACGGCTGCGGCCATGGCCCACACGGAGGAGCTTCAGGCCACCCTTTTTGAGGAGATCAGGAACCGGATCAAACCCGACGACTCTTCAGTCCCCTACAAGGATGGGGATTACTTCTATTACACCCGGTACGAGGAGGGCATGGAGTATCCCCTCTATGCCCGGAAGCTGGGGTCCCTGGACGCCCCCGAGGGGATCATGCTGGACGCCAACGCCCTGGCGGTGGGCCATGAATACTATGCGATAGGGGGCCGGCAAGTCACCGAAGACGGGCAAATCCTGGCCTATGCAGTGGACATCCAGGGACGGAGGTTCTACACCGTCCACTTCAAAGACCTTGGCACCGGTGAGCTCCTTTCGGACCTGATCCCCGACATGACCGGGAACATGGTCTGGGCCAACGACAACCGTACCCTCTTCTACGTGAAGCAGGACCCTGAGACCCTCAGGGCCTTTCAACTATTCCGCCACGTTCTCGGCACCGATCCCACCGACGACGAACTGGTGTTCGAGGAGACGGACAGCGAGTTCGGCATCGGAGTGGGGCGGGTCAAGACCGATGAGTATCTGGCCATCGTATCGTATCAAACCCTCTCCACGGAGGTCTGGGTCCTGGATGCCGACGACCCGAACGGGGATTTCCACGTAGTGCTGCCCCGGGAGCCGGAGCACGAATACTCCGTCGATCAGTTCGGGGACCACTTCTACATCCTCACGAATGATCAGGCGAAGAACTTCCGCCTGGTCCGAGCCCCGGTTGCCGACCCGAACCGGGCAAACTGGGAAGAGGTCGTCCCTCACCGGGACAACGTGCTCCTGGAGGGCTTCGATGTCTTCCGGGACCACCTGGTTCTTTCGGAAAGGTCCGACGGACTAACCCAACTTCGGATCGTCCGGTGGGACGGAACGGACGATCACTATCTGGACTTCGGCGAGCCCGCCTACTTGGCCTACACGCAGGTCAACCTGGACATCGACTCGCAAGTGCTCAGGTACGGGTACACCTCCCTCACCACGCCGAATTCCGTCTTCGACTACGATATGGAAACGCGGGAACAGACTCTTCTGAAGCAGGACGAGGTCCTCGGGGGATTCAGGTCGGACAACTACACCACGGAGCGGAGGTGGGCCACAGTCCGGGACGGAAAACAGGTGCCGGTGTCCATCGTGTACCGGAACGGTACTCCCCTGGATGGCTCCAGCCCAGGATTCCTTTACTCCTACGGGTCCTATGGGTACAGCACGGACGCCACCTTCGATTCGCCTGTCGTGAGTCTCTTGGACCGTGGATTCGTGTACGCCATCGCCCATGTGCGTGGGGGCTCGGAGCTTGGGCGAACCTGGTATGAGGATGGGAAGCTCCTGAACAAGAAGAACACCTTCACCGACTTCATCGACGTGGCCGAGTTCCTTATTGCCGAGGGCCACTTCGACGGGGAGCGGGTATTTGCCCAAGGAGGGAGCGCCGGCGGGCTCCTCATGGGCGCCATCACCAACATGCGCCCAGACCTGTGGAGCGGGGTGGTAGCCAACGTGCCGTGGGTGGACGTGGTAACCACCATGCTAGACGAGAGCATCCCCCTGACCACCAGCGAATACGACGAGTGGGGCGATCCCCGGGAGAAAGAGTATTTCGACTACATGCTATCCTACTCGCCCTACGACCAGGTGGAGGCAAAGGACTACCCGAACATCCTGGTGACCACCGGTCTGGCCGATTCCCAGGTCCAGTATTGGGAACCTGCGAAGTGGGTGGCGAAGCTCCGGGCCGTGAAGACCGACGACAACCTCATCATTCTGAAGACGAACATGGAAGCTGGGCACGGAGGGGTCTCGGGACGGTTCCGCCGGTACGAAGAAACCGCCCTCCAGTACGCGTTCATGTTGGATCTGGCCGGGTCAGGATAGAGTTCGGCTGACTGGGCTGGAACGGGCAGGCTACCCTCAACGGAGCCGAGACTTTAGGTAGCCTCTTGCTGTGTCGGAATGGGATCAGAGTGCGGACAAAGGGAGAAATTCATGAGGAGCAACTTCGTCGGACTATTGATCTTCGCACTTCTAGGGTGCGCATCCGGGGGAACGAGCGGTGGAGAAGGGAACGTCTCGGTGTACCGGACTGTAGATGCTGTGCCGTGCGATTATGAATTGATCCAAACCGTTGAAGCGACGTGTACGATTTCGAACCCGTCCCGCCTGAACATGAACACCGAATGTCCTATGGCGCGTGTCCTCGGTGAGGCTGGTGCAAGAGTGGGCGCTGACGCAGTGATCGTGGCCGAACCAGAATTTCCCGCGCGCTTACCCTTCACTGTGGAAGGCCGGCCGCTAGAGTTGAACTTTGAGGGACAGGCTGTACGGTACTTGGACCCGACATGCGGCCAGGGATTCTAACCGGAGTACAGGCCTCGGACCCCGCCGCTTCCAGGCCCTGCTGGAGCGGTACAGGGATGATGTTGAGCACTGAGGCGAATCCGTTGTGCCAAAACTTGTGCCAAACCCCACGGTTTCTGGTCACGAACCGAGCCGGTCACCTCGAGGATGGGGTGGCCGCTTTATTGGGGTCCTGAGAAAGCCCGCCAGGGCGGTCCGGTCACCCCTGGAGTCACCCATAAGGGGCGGATTTCCCCTCCGAACGGCGTTGTTGCATGGCTCCGAAGTGAGGACAGATTCCCCCTCCCCTGAGCGGGAATCACGCCACTCGGTAGCTGTACGGCATCCCAAGCAGGGTCATCGTGTTGAGGATCTTACACGCGACAGGTGCCCGGGCACAGTCAGCTACCCGACGGCCCGTTAGATCCGAGGCGAGGATCTCACCTGTGTCAGCATCGCCGGCGAGGTGCAGCTTCCGCCAAGCCCTGTTCGTAGGCGGTATTCGCAGATGGCCGACGTGAATCCTGAGCCCCGTACTGTCGATGAGTAGATGGATCGGTCGATCCGTCACCAGCCTGCGGACCCGAATGCCACTGAG
>JBDHMC010000342.1:0-3996 GCA_039656355.1 Gemmatimonadota bacterium
GGAAGATCCCCGGATAATGGGACCGAGAAGGGAATATGGCGGTCCTCCATGGCTTCGAAGTTCAGGGTGACGGCGTCGGGACTGATGTCCTCCACCACCACACCCTCTCTCCCGGAGACCCTGAACCAGGAAGGCCTGAGGGAGACCGTGGTATCGCCGGAAGACACTTCGCCCATCGGTATGAGAACGGGGGGGCGGTCGATCCCGAGGGCGAGAAGGTCCCTGGCGGATCCGGAGAGGGTAACGCTGACCACGGCCGGAGTGGCGTCCCCGACCAATGCCCAGAGGGAGTCGGTCAAATCAACCCTCACCGGAATGTCCTCCAGAACCTGGCTGCTTTGGGCCTCAAACCGTGGGACCGTCCACAGAAGGACGGCCATGCCTACGGCCAAGATCTTCAACTGCCAGTTCTTGGTAAGGATCCCGGGTAAGAAGGACACGGCTAGCCTCCCAGGAGTCGTCGGATCAACTCGATGTTTTGAGGAGCATCCCAAGCTGTGGCCCCGGCCACTTCCTTATAGATCACACCACGACGGTCTACCACAAATGACTCCGGGACCCCGGTGGTCTGAAAACTCTGCTGGACCCTGACCCCTGTGGTTTGAAAGGTCTGCTGGACCCTACCGGACGGATCGTGAAGGATGGTAAAAGTGAGACCCAGCGAGTCGGCATAGGTTTGGAGATCCCCTCCCACACGTCCGAAAGCATCCGTTTCTCCGAACGGTGCGTCCACGCTTATCGCAAGAATCTCGAAACCGTCGTCTCCGATCACCTGGTAGAGGCGCTGCATGGAGGGAATCTCCTCCCGGCACGGAGGACACCAGGTGGCCCAGATGTTCACCAGGAGAACTTTCCCCCTGAAGTCATCCAAAGTCTTCGGAGTGCCGTCCAGGTCAAAAACAGAGAAGTTCGGGACGTCACTTCCCGGACCCACTGGGTTGAGCCGGTCTCGATTGACCCAGGCCAGCAGAACGACCAGACCGGCGGCTACTGCGGCCACGGCATAGGGGATACGGGAGGCTTTCTTGCGCATGATCAGAGTCAGAGAGGTCTAAAGGTTTTCAGCTAATCTACGGTAACGGTGTCGGATTGTTCCTAGGCGATTGTCCGGGTACCGGGGCAACGCGCGATCCGCCAACAGATTTGAGGTCTGCCCCCTCCAGGTTACTGACCCCTCCGTCCCACCACCAGGCGCACGGCGTCCCCCTCTTGGACCATGGTGGCTGGGGGAGGCTCCTGCTCTACAACCAACCCCTGGTCCCGCCCAAAACGGAAACGGGTCTCGACCTCGCCAACAATGAGGCCAAGGGAGTCCAAGAGGAATAAAGCTTCCTCCTCGGAGACACCCAGAAGGAGAGGCATCTCGAACTCCGGAGGACCCATGCTCACTAAAAGATAAACGTCCATCGGAACCGTAGCTTCCGTTCCCGGCTCCGGGGTCATGGATACCACCCCTCCACGTGGGTTTTCCGATTCCACCGAGTCCACGAGAACCACGAATCCAGAAGTCTCGAGGATGGTCCGGGCCCAGTCGGCGTGAAGGCGGAGCACATCGGGAACGGGCCTCTGTTCAGGCCCGATGCTCTGGGCAATCCGGACCGTGTCCCCTACCAGGGAGAGCTGGCCCGGGAGGGGGCTTTGCCCCACGATCCTGCCCGCCGGGATAGTAGGATGGTTCAGTGAGTCTATCGCACCCAGGATCAGGCCGATTGCCGCAAGAGAATCGGCAGCGTCCTCCGGGAATTCCCCTGCCAGGTTCGGAATCGTCGAGAGGTCCCCAGGTGGTGGAGGAAGCGGATAGACCACCCGTGTGGAAAGAAGAAAGCCGCCGGCGAAGCCGAAGACTGCCAGAAGGCCCAACATCCATAGGGTTCGAGGATCTGCCAAGGACACCAATCGACCGCGCCCTTTTCCCAAAAACGTCAGAAGTTTCCCCGGAAGGATTCGTTTGAAGGAAAAACCCTTCCATTCCTTTCTCCGACGCCGGCGGATAGAGCTACCCAGCTTCATGATCCTCGCACCAATCTGGCACCGAAAGCCCCGTCGAATCCGGCGGATTGAGGGATGACTGAAAGAAAACCCTGTTCATCCAAATACTCCCGGGGGACTATCCCCGACTCCTTCATCGAGAAGTCAGGATTCCTCGACAAGAACGCCTCCACCTGATCCCTGTTTTCCTCTGGCTCCAGGGTACAGGTGGAGTACACCATGAACCCGCCCTCGGGCACAAGTCGACTTCCGACATCCAAGATTTCTCTTTGGACCTGGGTCAGCCGGTTCACGGTGTCCAACGTCAACCTCCACCTGGCATCAGGATGCCTCCGCAGGGTACCCGTCCCGCTACACGGCACATCCAAAAGAACACAAGGCAACTCACGGAAAGGTGGGGCTTGGGCCAAGGCTGCCACCAAATGCACGCGGCCACCAACCCTGGCCAAGTTCTCCTTCAGAAGCCGAAGGCGTTTCAGGGAGCGATCGGCGGCCAGAACATAGGCCCCCCCACCAGCCATTGCGAGGGTCTTCCCTCCCGGGGCGGCACACAGATCCCCCACCAACCCCTCTGGCGGGAAATCGGCATAAACGGTTACCAGTGCTGCCCCTGGATCCTGAATGATCCCGGGAACGGCACCCAAGATTTGTGCAGGATTGGTGCCACGGTCCATTTGTAGACAGGGAATCCCTGGGCCCACGACACGGCTCTCCCAACCGCGATCCAGCAGGAGGTCCCTCGCCTCCGCCAGTGTCGAGTTCAAAGGGCGAAAAAAGAGAGGTGCTGGAGCGTTGTTCCACTCCACGAGCCGAGCAACCTCTTCCGGGCTCCACCGTTGTAGCCATCGGGAGATCATCCAGGATGGATGTGAGCCCCACGTGGACAGGTGGAATTCAGGATCAGAGGAAAGTGAGGGGAAGCGGGAACGATCCCCCCCTTCCCTTTCAAGATTCCGCAGGACGCCGTTGGCCAGTCGCCCTCCCCCAGAACCCGCAAGGTGCTTTACCTGGTCGACGGTCTGAGAGATTGCGGCGTAGGCGGGAACGCCATCCATATAAAGGAGCTGGTACGAGCCGAGACGTAATAGATTCTGAAAATGGGGAGAGAGGCTGTGAAGTCCGCTGCGGAGGTGGAGGTTCAGCAGGTAGTCCAGGCGACCCCGCAGCCGAGTCGTACCGTACGACGCCTCCTGGACCCACCGACGGTCTCGGTCCGACAGACCGTTCGCAGCTTCGTCGAAGGCGAGATCCAGGCGTCTTCCCCGCCTGATGGCCCCGAGAATGGCAGCCGCAGCTTGACGCCCTTCCGTGACTGCTCCCATGGGATCCGTCCGGTTTGAGGCTGTCTTCCCTTTCAGGAACCCTTCAATCCAACAGTCCCAGGGTAGGTGAGGAAGGAACGGCAATCTCTCGGGAAGGCATCCGTCCCGCCAGGTACGCCAACCGCCCAGCCTGGATAGCCAGCCGCATGGCTTCCCCCATGGCAACCGGATCCTCGGCGGCAGCGATCGCCGTGTTCATGAGGACGCCATCGACACCCTGCTCCATGGTGACACAGGCGTCTGACGCGGTACCCACACCGGCATCAACGATGATGGGAACCTCGATCCGCCGCTTGATCTCCCGGATGTAGTAGGGGTTCACCACTCCGAGCCCACTACCGATAGGGCTGGCCAGAGGCATGACCGCCACGCACCCGGCATCCTCCAGACGAAGCGCGGAGATCAGATCATCGTTGGTATAGGCCATGACCTTGAAACCCTCGGCCACCAGGACCTTGGCCGCCTCGATGGTGGCATGCGTATCCGGGAGAAGGGTCTCCTGGTCTCCGATGATCTCTAGCTTAAGCCAATCGGTAAAACCTCCGGCCCGGGCCAGACGGGCATATCGGATGGCGTCCTCCGCTGTATAACACCCGGCGGTATTGGGTAGAAAGAGAAATTCCTCCGGATCGAGATGGTACAGGATTCCCTCATCCTTGGTCCGATCCAAGTCAATTCGCCGAAC
>JBDHMC010000343.1:0-3433 GCA_039656355.1 Gemmatimonadota bacterium
CTCCCCCGCCTGACAGAGAAGCTGCTCTCGCTCACCTAACGTTGCAAGACAAGAGTCACCAAAATTCACCCTCCACACTCTCAGGGGGTCGAATTGTCTTATCTTAACTGGAGTGTCATCGGCGGCTGGGCTCTCCCGGGCCTTGCCGCCGCCTCAACATATGAAACCGGTTGAACCATAGACTCTTCGACAGACTCATCTTATGAGCCATTCCATTCCATCTCTGTACCGTCCCTTTCTCCGCCATGGATGGCTCGCCATCCCCGTGTGGATCTTTGCCCTTTCCTCCTCCGTGGCAGCTCAGGAGACACAGGGGTCTTCTTCCGCGGATAGGGGAGTTCCCACCGTTATGGCTTCCCGGGTTCAAGGGACCTTGAATCTGGATGGGATCCTGGACGAGGAGGCCTGGTCCCGGGCAGTTCCGGCTACGGTCTTCACTCAGCTGGACCCGTTCGAGGGTGAGGCCGGATCGGAGGAAACTCAGGTTTTCATCCTCTACGACGACGAGGCACTCTACGTAGGAGCCATTCTCTCTGACGGGAGCCCGATCTCCACCCGTCTGGGAAGACGAGACGGATTCCTCATGGACACGGACTGGCTCACCGTCTCTCTGGACTCCTATAACGACCACAGAACCGGGTTCAAGTTCGAGATCAACCCATCCGGAGTCCGCGGAGACGAAGCCCTTTCCGCAGGCCAGGACCGGCACGGCGACTCCTCGTGGGACCCGGTGTGGGAGGCGGCCACCCACGTGAATGATAGCGGGTGGACGGCAGAGCTACGGATCCCTTTGAGCCAGCTTCGTTTTGGAAATGAAGAAGAGCAGGAATGGGGAATCCAGATCACTCGGGACATCGCCCGAAACCGTGAGAAACAGCTTTTCTCTTTTACCCCAAAAGATGAGGCCAGCGGCATCGCCCGTTACGGCCACCTGGAGGGGATCCGGGGCCTACAACGACCACGGGGATTCGAACTTCTGCCCTACGTGCAGAGCAGAGCCGAGTTCGTTCCCATCGATCAGAACGATGATGTCGGTTTCAAAAACCCCTACCGGGACGGCTCGGACTTCTTCTACGGTGCCGGGTTCGATCTGAAGTATCGCCTGAGCTCCAGCCTCACCCTTGGGGCCACTATCAATCCTGACTTCGGCCAGGTGGAAGTGGATCCGGCAGTGGTGAACCTCACAGCTTTCGAAACCCGCTTTCAGGAGAAGCGCCCGTTCTTCGTGGAGGGCGCCGGTATCTTCTCCTTCGGAGAGGGCGGTGGCGGTGGCGGGCCCGGAGGCGGTATGGGCGGAATGTTCGGTGGAGGTGGCCGTGGTGGTGGTGGCGGTGGTGGCTCCACCCAGCTTCTCTATTCCAGTCGGATCGGTGACTCTCCCCCGGGTGACTTTCCCGATGAGGCTGCCTACGCGGACGCCCCGGACGCCACCACCATTCTGGGCGCTGGAAAGCTCACTGGCCAAACGGCGAATGGGTGGTCCATTGGATTATTGGAGGCCGTCACCGGACGGGAAACCGCTGCCTATATCGACGATCTCGGCCAGGATGGGAAGGCCGAGATAGCCCCCCTCACAAACTTTCTGGTGGCGCGGGTCCGGAAGGATCTTCGGGACGGCCAGTCCGCTTTCGGCGCCATCGGCACCGCGGTCAACCGTGATCTTGGGGATCAGGCCCTCGCCGCCGAGCTGCGATCCTCCGCGTATTCGGGGGGGGTGGACTTCTTCCACGAGTGGGCGGACCGAACCTGGTCACTTTCCGGTCAAGTGGCGGGGAGCCGTATCGCTGGCGAACCTGAGGTGATTTCCGACGCTCAGAGCTCTTCCGCCCGGTACTTCCAACGGCCGGATGCCCACCACATCGAGTTGGACCCCAACGCCACCTCCCTTTCCGGTTATAACGGGAGTCTGGAACTGCGCAGGCAGGCAGGTCTGCACTGGCGCGGTGGGGCGGAGTTCAGCTTCACGAGCCCAGGCTTTGAGGTGAACGACCTGGGCTTCCAGAGTGCCGCGGACCGTAGGGACGCTGAGATTCAGGTGGAGTACCAGGAGAACCGACCCGGGGACGTTTTCAGAAAATGGGAACTGAGCGCGGAACCCAGCACCTCGTGGAACTTCAACGGAGACCGACTGGAAACCAGCCTATCCCTTAGATCAAACTTCACTTGGCTAAACTACTGGTCCAGTCGGTTCAGCTATGAACGGACCTTCGAGTCCATGGACGATCGTCTCACCCGAGGCGGCCCCTTGGCCAAGAAGCCCAGCGGACACCAGGTATCGTTGAACCAGACCACCGACTTCAGCAAACCCATCACGGCTTTCGCCAACGTCAGATATGAATGGGACGAATCAGGCGGGAACCAGACTAGCTACAGCCTGAACCTGGGCATCAAAACGAGCAGCACTTGGGAGTTGTCCCTTGGGCCCCGGCTCAGCTTGAACAACCCGGTGGCCCAGTACCTGGACTACAAGGAGGACCCCGAGGTGGATCACACCTACGGCGCTCGTTACATTTTTTCCGCCCTGGAGCAGACCACCCTTTCCATGGACACCCGACTCAACGTGACTTTTACGCCGGACCTCTCTCTGGAGCTCTACGCCCAGCCCTTCATCGCCACCGGGGATTACGGTACTCCCAAGGAGTTGAAGGCTCCCGGTACCTTCGAGTTCATTCGTTACGGTGTGGATGCAGGTGAGGTCTCTGTCAATGAGGACGGTAATTACATCGTGGATCCCGACGGAACGGGCCCTGCCGAGTCCTTCACGGTATATAACCAGGACTTCAACCGGGTCTCCTTGAGGGGTACCGGTGTCTTACGGTGGGAATGGCGCCCCGGATCGACCCTCTTCTTTGTCTGGCAGCAGAACCGATCCGAGAGAAACGGGTTTGGGGACTTCGACCTCAGCCGGGACGCACAAGCACTTTTCCGGGGAGACGCTCACAACGTATTCATGGTGAAGGCGACCTACTGGCTAGGTTAGAGGGAAAAACAACCGCCGGAGAGCGCTGTGCTCCCCGGCGGTTGTTGTCGTCCTGAGGGGCCGAACCAGCCCCGGATCATCTTACCTAGATCAGGCCTCCACCACCCCTGGGTTTCGCGGTCCGACCAGAAGAGCTCGACCGCGAGCTGCTGCCCGAGCTACTCACCCCTCCCCCACCCCTGGGTCTCGCCGTCCGACCAGAAGAGCTCGACCCACCGCTACGCACACCAGGAGAGGACGTGGCCCGACTTCCACCGCTGGAACCTGAAGAGCTGCCACGAGTTCGGGCCGTCCTGCCGGTGTATCCCGAGCTGGATCCATCTCGAGTATACCCCCGACCCTGGATCATCCGTCCCGGAGAGCGTACTGGCTGCACGAGAATGGGCCTGGGCTGATAGCCGTAACCGCCATAGCGACCGTAGCCGCCGTACCCGTATCCGCCATACCCGTATG
>JBDHMC010000344.1:0-5131 GCA_039656355.1 Gemmatimonadota bacterium
TGGCCCATTGGTAAGGCCGGCCGTTGATATCTTGAACCAATCTCAGGCTGGATGGTACCTTGAAGCCCGAATCAAATGACTGCATGACATGCCGCAAATCTGACCATAAGCCCGTGGGCCCAAGGAACAGCTCATGACCCCCTGGGTCCTCCGCCTTCTCGTGGCGAACGTCGCCGTCTTCTTCCTGACTGAATACCAGGTGCTGGATCCGCGCTCCTTGGCCCTTGAACCCGGGAACATCCTGGGGCAACCCTGGGGACTCCTTACCTATATGTTCGTCCACGGCGGGTTCATGCATCTGCTCTTTAATATGATCGGGCTCTTTTTCTTTGGTCCCCGACTGGAAACGCAACTCGGCGGAAAGTCTTTCCTTTCACTCTACCTTCTGAGCGGGCTGGGTGGGGCTGCGTTTTCTTTTCTGTTCGCCCGCCATGGTTCGGTGGTGGGCGCCTCTGGGGCCGTGTTCGGGGTCCTGCTGGGCTTCGCATACTTCTGGCCCAGGGAGCGGATTTACATATGGGGAGTGCTTCCGGTGGAAGCCCGGTGGTTGGTTGGGTTTCTGGCAGCAATGGCCCTCTACAGCGGCGTCTCAGGATCCGGGGCCGGCGTGGCCCACTTTGCCCATCTCGGAGGGTTCGTGGCGGGCTACGCGTACCTCCGGTGGCGGAAGAGAAAGTACCTCCAACAGTGGAAGCCCATGGCCACTCCCAAGACCGAGCTTGCCAAGGCTGTGCGACGGAGCGGTGACGGAGAATCCCTAAAGCGGTGGAGAGCCATCCGAATCGAGGGACTCCACGAACTCAATCGGGGTGAGGTGAATCGCCTTCTCGCCAAAGCCGAGGAGTCCGGAGTTGGATCTTTGACCGTCGATGAGAGGACGATGTTGGACCGGTTCGCGGCCCCCAACTGACCCGAGGCGCCATCCTCCTAAAGCCGGGAAGACTACCTGAACGGGCAATGCTCGGAACCGAGAAGGTCCCGAAAAGTGGGGGCGGCCTTTTGACCGCCCCCACTTCTTGACTCAAAAGGGCTTGTAGTTCGCCAGGACCGCCCCCAGGAATGCCAAGAGTGGGAGGAGGAGCAACATCGACCGGGCGAAGGCCTGTTTCCGATAAGGCAGGGCTACGAGGCCGCCGAGAAGTAACCAGAGGGTCAACTTGGCCCAGATCCATCCTGGGAAAAGGCCGCCGGGCTCGACGTCTATCCGGGCCAGAAGGCCGAACCCTCCGGTGAGGGCTATGAGAGCCCCAAGTCCGTGAAGGGCCAAAAGTGTTTTGTAACTTGGGTTCTCATCCTTGGTGTGGCCTGACGCGGCGTGGGCTGCCATGCCGGCCAGGGCTACCATCAACGTGAAGATGCCCAGGAGGTGGATGAGCTTATAGGTCACATAGGACATCGCTTGGTTCTCTCCTTGTTCCTAATGAGTCCTCGACTAGGGGTCCTCGGTGTTGGGGCCTCGGTGTTGGGGCCTCGGTGGGCCACCGGTGCCATTGTGGCTACCCGCCGGGGTAGTTAGCGTGCCCACCCATGACGAGGATCTTGAGGTGGCTGATACCAGGCGGGTTTGTCCTGGGCCTTTCCCTCGCCCTGGCCCTTGGCCTAGGGGTTCTCCAGGTCGTTTTCGCCCGGGGGGTTGTGGGGGTTACCGGTTTCTTCCTGGTTGGGGGCCTGTTGGCCTTCTCGGTGGGCCTTCTGGTTCTCTCCCAGGATCTGAGCGTGTTCTGAACCGCAGGGTCCCCGATGGCGGGTAGCCCAGTTTTGGCTGTGTCAGGCTCTGGACCGGTTCACCGGATTTGGTGCGTGACTCTCTCCAGCTTTCACCAAGGTCCAACGGAACGCAGGGGGTCCAATGAGCTGGTTCACGGCGATCATGGCGATGATGACCGTGGCCACCGGATCTCCCCACAAGTTGAAATCCTCTCTTACCCGGCTGGCGATCCCCAGGGTGACTCCGGCCTGAGCCAAGAACCCCATCCAGGCGTATCGACGGATGACGGGAGGATCACCCACAATTCTGGCCGCCAGGTGCGTGCTTACCCAAAGGGCGGCCATCCGGGTAAGGATGATGGCGGCTGCAATCATCCAGCTGGTCCTTAGGATCGTGATGTCCAGGTCGGCCCCGGCCAGAGCGAAGAAAAGGGCATAAACGGGAAGGGAATTCGCTTCCAGCGCATGGAGAAGGCGTCGCCCCTGCCGAGAGAAGTTCTGGACGTAGAATCCGGCGGCCATCGCGATGAGGATGTGTTCGAGATTGAGTTGTTCCCCCAGGTAGACTGCCATGAATGCCACCCCCAGGACGAAGAGAATCCGATAGGCTCGAACCCGTTGGAGATATAGAGTCACCAACCAACCCAACACCACCCCCACAGCCAGAGAGCCCAGGATTCCCAAGAGGATCTCCCTAACGGCGTCGAGGCTGAAGCCACCAGAGGGTTCGACGATGGTCGCCGCAAAGGGTATGAGAACGGCAATGAGAATGAGGATGACGACGTCCTTCAGAACCGTACTCCCCAATACGGAGTCGGTGAGGATCCCTCGGGCTTTCTCTTCCGTTATCACAGCTATGGTGGTGGCGGGGGAATTGGCGACGGCAACAAGACCGAAGAGGAGGGCGACGGCGAAGGCCACATTTGCAGGCTGGCCCTGCAGGAAATCGATAACGTCCCGAGAGACGTACACCGCCGTAGCCACGAAGGTGAACATGAGCACGATCTGGAGGGTGGTGATGACTCCGATGCTACGGATCCGCTCCCGGAGAGATTTCGCTCGAAGCTCGCCTCCCGCTGAGAGGGCGATGAGGGCCAGGGCCACTTTGTTTATCGACCGGAACTCTTCCACCATCTCCATGGGAAGGATCCTGAGGACATAGGGGCCCACAAGAATCCCGATTACCAGGTACCCGGTAATCTGAGGGAGGGCGATGGCCCGGGCGGCCCGTCCTGCCAGAAAGGAGGAGAGGAGGAGGAACCCCAGGAAAAGGGTAGCCGATCCGTGGACCGTTCCCGGGATACGCAGAAAGCCCCACAAGGCGTAGGTGACGCCGATGAAGGCAATGAGGGTGAAGAAACGGGCCATGGCTCCCGGGGTTTCGTGCGAGGGTCTCCAGAAAAGAGTAACGCCGGGGGGGCCAACTGAAAAATGGGGTTGTGTAGCGGAAAGGCGGGAGCGGGGTCCCTCCGGAATGGAGGGCCCCCGCCGAATTATCGGGGTAGGGTTTGCGGTTGGCCTTTATCCCACGCCAACCTGGGGAAATGGGAACCAGGTCTGGATCGGCTGGATGACCTGATCCCCGAGGATCTATTTCGTGCTCCGGCTTGCCCTCAATCGGGTTTCCGGGTCTTGAGACTGTTCTTGGTGCTATCCGTTCCCTGAGTTCACCGGCACCTCTCCCACGGTCGGCGAGGACTCATGGGAGTTGAGGTTCGAGTTGAGGGGTTGATCTCTATGAAGATGGAAGTAGCAGCTCCGGCCCACGGTTTGGCGTAGGAGGCAGCGATCCCTGAAGTGAATCCCGCACCGGAGACAGATACCTTCCTTGGTCCGCCCTTCCTTGACCATCCGGGTGGAGAGCTCGTCCAGGAAACCGGCGGTCTTTTCCAGTCGGTCCTGCTGCACAGATCCGAAGACGTCTTTCAGGACCTGGGTGGTTGCGGCCTCGTACTGGGCCAGAAGGGTCCGGCCTTCCGGAGTTAGGGAGAGCTCCACGGCCCTCCTGTCGGAGGCAGCTTCGGCCCGGCGGACCAATCCACGGCGAACCAACCGATCGACGGCTTTGCTGGCTGCAGCGTTGCTCACGGCAAGGAAGTCGGCAACATCTCCAATGCGTCGAGCGTTGGTCCTGGCCACGAGCTTCAAAACACGAAGCTGGGACGGAGTGACCCTGTTTTTAGTGGTTTCCTTCAGCTCCTCCTCCATCCACTCGTCAATAGTGGTGGAGAGAATCCGAACGCTACCAAGAAAGTCGTTGATATATCCCACGTTGGTTCCCCTTGCCGCAGAGGTCTGCACCCCGGAGCGGCGAGCCGCTCCACATTAACGGTCATAAATATTATCACCGTTAAGTAAGTCGGCAACACCCCATATCATTGACGCATGCTTGGCAAGCTCCGTGCCCAGCTTAACGGCGGGGGGGTTGTGGAAGGAACGACGTTGGACTAAATGGGCATAGGGGCACAAATCAGCAGGGGAAAGAGTCCTGGGTTCAGTTGGCGGCGGTAGACGTTTTCGCGGGTGAGACAAATCTGCCGAACGGCTGACCCAGGGTGGGACATACCAACACAGAGTCCGGGCAGACTTCCAGCGGCCCGGGGGAGGTGAAGAAAATCCATGAGTTTAGGGGATGGACCGAAAATCCTCGTCGTCAGTCCGGGTTCGACCTCAACGAGAGTGGCCCTTTTCATCGGTGAGGCTGGCCAGGGTGATGCCTCCCTACCGGCCCCGCGCTTCGAAACTCGAACCGACCTCTGGGGTGAATTCCCCGCCCGCTTGAAGGCCATAAGGGGTTGGTTGGCGAAAGAGGGAGTTGAGGTGGCAGAGCTTTCCGCCGTGGTGGGAAGGGGCGGGCTCTTTCGTCCCGTTGAAGGTGGAACCTACCGGGTCACGGAAGCGATGTTGGCCGACGCCAAGGGGAATCGGCAAGGAGTTCACGCGTCGAACCTTGGGTGTGCCTTAGCACGGGCCATGGCGGATGAGGCGACACGGGAACGGGCCAGGACCACCCCGAGTGGGTCGGTAGAGGGCGGATTCTCTGGCGGGGCCGTGCCGGCTTTCGTGGTGGATCCGGTGTCCACTGACGAGTTCGAGGAGCTTGCGCGTTACTCGGGGCTGCGGGAGATGCCCCGGAGGAGTTTGAGCCATGCCCTGAACATCCATGCCTTGGTTCAGGAGGTCTGCAAAAGAGAGGGTCGGAAGGTGGAAGGCTCACGGTTCGTGGTGGCTCACCTGGGCGGTGGAATCTCCGTGTGCCCTGTTGCGGATGGTCGAATCCAGGATGCCAACAACGCCAACAGTGGTGGTCCTTTTTCTCCCACTCGAGCTGGTGGACTTCCCACCCAGGAGTTGATCGCCCTTTCCTTCTCCGGGAAGCACACCGTCCACGAGCTCGAGGAGATGACGGTCAAGCGAGGTGGAT
>JBDHMC010000345.1:0-4472 GCA_039656355.1 Gemmatimonadota bacterium
TACGGCGATTCGGGCCCAGGAGTTGGACATTACCGAATGCCACCAGGACGGGGGAGCACAGAAGATCAGGGCGATCAAAGGGATTTTGGAGCGACTGGCGCTGGACTGGGACCAGGTGGCTATGCTGGGGGACGATCTCCCGGATTTGGCCGTCTTAAAGCGGGTCGGGGTGCCCGCTGTGGTCGCAGATGCCACGGAGGAGGTCCGGAGGGTCGCCCTTTGGCAGGGGAAATGCCCGGGAGGCCGGGGAGCGGTGAGGGAGTTCTGCGAAGCCATTCTTCAGGGCCGGGGGGACTGGGATGCCCTGGTGGAGGACTACGTCACGGCCCGGAGTGGAGAGGGGGAGGGAGAGTAGGCGCTTATGAACGCCAATACTTCTGCGGACCTTCTCAACGAAGCCCGGCGGGTCCTCGAGGCCGAGAGCAAAGCCATCGAAGGGCTCTCCCGCCGTCTAGGCGCAGACTTCGTGAAGGCGGTGGAGATCCTGGCCGGGGCCCAAGGCCGTGCCATAGTGGCCGGAATCGGGAAGAGCGGCATCATTGGGCGGAAGATTGCGGCCACCTTTACCTCCACCGGAACACCAGCGACCTACCTTCACCCGGTCGAGGGCCTTCATGGCGACTTGGGGATTGTAGGCCGGGAGGACGTGGCGGTGCTCATATCCAAGAGCGGCGACACTTCTGAGCTGGCCGGACTCATCGACTATCTGACTCGTCTTGGCGTTCCCATCATCGCCCTCACAGGGGACCCCGGGTCTGCTCTGGGGAAGGCCTCGATGGTGGCTCTGGATTGTTCTGTGGAAGAGGAGGCGTGCCCATTGGACCTGGCTCCCACCACTTCCACCACCGCTACCCTCGCAATGGGGGATGCCCTGGCGGTGGTCCTCCTTCAGAAGAAGGGATTTAAGGCCGAAGACTTCGCCATGCTTCATCCGGGAGGCTCGCTAGGGCGGAAACTGACGCTCTGCGTGGACGAGGTCATGGTGGGGGATGACTATCCTTCTCTGGGCGAAGAAGCCCTGATCCGGGAATGTATCGTACCCCTGGCCGGGATGAGGGGTACTGTTCCTATAGTGGACGAGGGGGGAAGAGTAGTCGGGGTGCCCGGTTAGGTGACCTGGCCTCGGCCGCGGTTCATGTAATGGAAAAACACGGGATCATGGCACTCCCCGTGGTTGATGAAGACGATCGACTCAAGGGGATTGTGCACCTCCATGATCTTATGAGGTCAGGGGCCGTATGATGTTTATCGAAAAGATGTTGGACAAAGGCAGGAGCCCCATGCGAGGAAGAGGGATAGGTCAGGTCGCGGTCATTGCGCTTTCACTGCTGTCGGGAGCCTGCACCGAGGAGACTACTACTCCCGTCGCTTCCCCGCCCCTACTGGAGACGGGGGCCGACATGGTGATGCAGGGGCTCCGGTTCTTGGTTACCATCGATGGAGTGAGGGATGCCGAGGTTTTTGCCGATTCGGCCTTTTTCTACCAGGATTCCTCCATTTACCACCTCGTCGATCCGGAGATGCTCCTCTTTACTGAATCCGGGGCCCAACGTGCCCGGGTCACCGCGAGGCGAGGCCGCTTCAACCCCACCACCCAGGAGCTGTTGGCCACCGGAGGTGTGATCCTTGTCATCACTGAGGGCGACAAGCGGGTGGAAAGCGAGGAGCTGAACTACGATCCTAACGGAGACCGGATTTGGAGTGATTCGGCCACGACGATGGTGGAGCCGGGGCGGGTGACCGAGGGATTCGGTTTCGAATCGGATCTGAACTTTCGGCGGACCGTCGTTGGCCCCGGAAGCATCAGGAATACGGGCGGCGGGGGAGGCCTCCCGGATTGATGCGTCACCACTCTACCTCGGATCGGGCGCTGGGAGTCAGGCTCTTTCGCCTTTTCTGGCTTCTACCGGTCCTTTTGGTGGCTCCGGTTGGGGCCTGGGCCCAGGGTGACGCCGGGTGCGATGTCCCGAGGCATGAAGGCATGGTAATGACCACGCTGAGCAACGAGACGCGCATGTTCTTTTTCTTCTCCCCCACCATCCGTTGCCCGGGGGGGGTCCAGATCAGTGCCGATAGCGCTCGGGTCTATGAGTCCACCAACTACAACCGTCTTTGGGGGAATGTGGTCTTCTGGGATGAGGATTCCCGCCTCACCGCCGACGAAGCCCAATATTTCAGTGCCCAGAGGCGTTTGGTCGCCCAGTACAACGCAGTTTTGGAGGACCTGACTGAGGGATCAGTCATCACGGGCGAACTCATGAACCTCATCAGGGCAGGGCCCGACCAGCCTGAGGATCATCTCACGGTGTCTGGGGGCAGTCCCCACGCTACCCTCTATCCCACCCGGCAACCGGAGCCTGAGGTGGTGCTTCCGGATTCGGTGGGGGAGAAGGGGGAGGCCTTACCTCCTGATTCGGCGATCGTGCCTCCAGACTCCGTCCTTTTGGCCCGGGAGGAGCCTCCGGCACCCACACTTCCGGTTCTTGGTGGGGCCATGCCGGACATGCGCCTTGAAACGGAGGCGGAGCGGGTCCCCTATGAGATTGATGCCCAGAAGTTTGTCCTGGAGGGAACCCGGTTCTTTCGGGCCACCGGTAGGGTTGTGGTGAACCGGGACTCCCTTACGGCCCTGGCCGACTCGCTGGAGTACGATCAGGACGTGGCGGCTCTTTTCCTCAGTGGGAATGCCCGTGTGACCACGGCCCAGACGGATTTGGCCGCCGATGCGATCCGCCTGGAAATTCCTCAGGACGAGGTTCGCGAAGCCGTGGCCACAGGCGAGGCCGTCCTGGACGGAGAGGATCTCCGGTTGCTGGCTCCTATCGTGTATCTGTTCTTCACGGAGGGGCGACTCGAGCGATTGATGGCCCGAAGGGACGCTGTGGCCGACTCCATCGCAGCGGAAATGGGCGAGCAAGTCGAAGATGAGGAGGTCCCGAGGAGGCGCACGCAACATCCGGTCGCCATTGAGTTGGGCCTGGAGGAGTTCCCCTTCCGTCCCTACGCTCTGGCCCAGGATTTCATCCTCGAAGGTGACTCCATTGAGGTCAAAGCCCCAGGGGAGGTCCTGGATGAAGTATGGGCCATGGGAAACGCCCGAGGGGAATCCATGATTCAAGATTCCCTGACTACGCCCGATACTCCGCCTTTGATTGCTCGGGACTGGTTGGAGGGGGATACCATCGTAGCTTTTTTCGGGGAAAAGAGTGATTCCCTGTTGGCCACGGACCAGCCTCTCCTGGAACGCCATCCAGATGCTGTTGATACCCCTGCAGACCAGGCAGACTACCGACTGGAACAACTGGTGGCGCGGGTGAGCGCGCGTAGCATGTATCGCATGGCCCCATCCGATTCTACGTTGGCGGCCGAAGGGGAGCGGCTTGCAATCCACTATGTCATCGGAGACGAGATTACCATCCTTCTCAACGAGGATGGTGAGGCGGAGCGAATGGAGGTAATTGGCCAGACCCGGGGGATTCATCTTGAACCCCTTCCCGGAAAGGGGGAGCCCGTTGATACAGTGGCCGTTCCAGACACATCGGGCATCAGCAGAGGTGGGCAGAGGCCTGGCCCAGCCAGGTCAGGATTGGGGCTCGTCCTCACCGGGGGAGGATCCGGGGGATGACCGATCAGGACCAACTCTTTGATGGGATCGGCGGTGAGCTGCCCGAGCAAGAGGTCCAGGCAGGTACAAGCCGGCTTCTTGCAGAGGGCCTTACGAAGATCTACCGGAAGCGGAAAGTCGTTGATGAGGTGGGGATTCGAGTTCATCAGGGAGAGATCGTGGGCCTCCTGGGTCCCAACGGCGCCGGGAAAACCACTACCTTCTACATGATCGTGGGCCTCATTCCGCCCAATGAGGGGCGGGTGTACCTGGATGACAGGGAACTCACCGAAGTCCCCATGTACCAGCGAGCCCGGTTAGGAGTAGGGTACCTGGCTCAGGAGCCCTCGGTCTTCCGGAAGCTCACGGTTGAAGACAATGTGATGGCGATCCTGGAGACCCTGGGGCTCCGGAGGGCCGAGCGGAAAGCTCGGCTGGAACAGCTTCTCGATGAGCTTTCCATTGCTCACCTTAGGACCAACAAGGCCTATTCTCTCTCTGGTGGAGAGCGGAGGCGCCTGGAGATAACCCGAGCACTGGTCCAGCAGCCGAAATTCATGCTTCTGGACGAACCCTTTGCGGGGATCGATCCCATCGCTGTGAACGACATCCAACAGATCGTCCATGGCCTGAAGGATAGGGGAATCGGTGCCATCATCTCCGACCATAATGTCGAACAAACGCTGGAAATCGTGGACAGGGCCTACATTATGTATGAGGGACGGATACGGGTGAGCGGGACCGTCTCTGAACTGGTTTGGAACGACGAGGTGGCTGATATCTACTTTGGACCAACACTGACGACCCGGATGCGGAATCGCTACTCTCGGCCTCAGGCCAGGGTATGAGCGGCTTCAACACTCGACTC
>JBDHMC010000346.1:0-3421 GCA_039656355.1 Gemmatimonadota bacterium
ACCGTCCGTGATTTTCAGCTCATTCGCCCAGGGCCTGCATCCATGCGACTCCGGGCGGATGGGTTCCTTCCTCTGGAAGGGGGAGGGGAGGGGGATTTCCAGCTAGATGCGGAGAGTTTGGATCTCTCCAGGGTGGCCCGGATCCTCCAGGTGGAAACACCCCTAGAGGGCCTCATCGATTTTCGGGGTCGGATGACCGGGGCACCCGATCACCCACAAATCGTCGGAACGGTTTCGGGTAGGGGCCTCAGGTACGGTGACTTCTCTCTGGGTAGCCTGGAGTCGGACCTCCGATACCAGGAGGAGCGGGTCGACCTCGAGCTCACGGCCTTCGACGATGAACAGCATGTCCTATCTGCCAGTGGGTTCTTCCCTGCAGACCTCAGGCTCGAGCCGGACAGTTTGAGGATGCCCTCCGGCTCCGTGGACCTGAGCTTATCAGCGGACTCCTTCCCCGCAGCCACTGCCTTGGTCTTTCTGAGATCCTTGGAGCAAGTGGAAGGGACTATCTCAGGAGACCTCCACATTGGGGGGACCTCCGTAGATCTCGATCCAAGCGGGAATCTCTCCTTGGCGGGGGGGTCGGCTTTGTTTCCGGCTCTCGGCATTCACCCTCGGGGGGTGGAGGCTCACCTTGTCCTTACTCCCAACGGTGTGGTGGAGGTTGACGGAACCCTGGAGTCGGATGGCACAGCACAGGTTACCGGAACCGTAACTCTCGTAGACCCCCTCTCGGACCCTGAGTTGGACCTCTCGGTTCAGACCAGGAACTTTCTGGCGGTGAATCGTAGGGATGTGCAGGCCAGCCTGTCCGGTTCGGTACGAATCGATCAAAGCTACCGACGACCCCGTGTCGTGGGTGCCCTCACTGTGGAGCGGGGCGTCCTCATGGTGGAAGAGGTCGCGCGAAGCGTGGAGGTGGTGGACCTCTCGGATCCTGCCTTCTTCGATGTAGTCGACACTACCCTGGTGACCCTCCGGCCCATCCTCCAAGCCAGCCAGAATCCTTTCCTTCAGAATCTTCGTCTGGAGGAGGTTTCCCTGACCATGGCTCAGGACGGTTGGCTCAGAGGCCGGGAGTTGAACGTGGAGATGGCTGGGACCCTGGAAGTCTATTGGGACCGAACCGAAAGAGACCTTGCCTTCTGGGGAGTCCTCGATGCAGTTCGGGGCCAGTATTCAGTGTTTGGACGCCAGTTTCAGGTGGAGGAAGGCACGGTCAGCTTCCCTGGTACACCGGGGATCAATCCCGATCTGAATATCCGTGCTCTGAACCGTCTACGGACCTCGGACGGTCCCCTGGATATCACTGCTGCGGTAGAGGGACCCCTTCTCGAGCCCAGGGTGACCCTTTCCAGCAACGCCCCCTTCCCAATCGCAGAATCAGACCTGGTCAGCTACCTGATCTTTGGCCGGCCGAGCTACGCTTTGGCTTCAGGCCAGAGAGCCGCCGCCGGCGACGCTGCAAGAATGTTTGCCGGTGCCGGGGCCAGTCTTGCGGTGGGGCTCTTCTCGAGTGAGTTGGGGACCCTTCTCGCCCAGGACGTGGGTCTGGACTACCTGGCCATAACCCAGGGCCAGGTCCAGGACCAGCGTTTCGGAATCCAAGGCCTGGAAACGACGGTGGCCACCACTCAGGTGGAAATCGGGCAGTACCTCACCGATGACATCTTCGCTGCGCTCTATTGGCGACCCTGGAGTGGAGGAGTCGAGGGGCAGAATCAGTTGGCCGCCCTCCGGATAGAGACACGTCTTTCAGACCGTTGGACGCTGGAAGGGTATTGGGAGGACCGGTTTTTCCGAACCTCCTTGTTTCGAGTTCCCCTGGGGCAGGAAAACCGGACGCTTGGTTTCTTTCTATACCGGGAGTGGAGG
This sequence comes from Gemmatimonadota bacterium, assembly GCA_039656355.1. Lineage (GTDB taxonomy): Bacteria > Gemmatimonadota > Gemmatimonadetes > Longimicrobiales > Gaopeijiaceae > JABDNZ01. Next base: position 1,876 of record JBDHMC010000346.1, read on the forward strand.
TACTGAGGTGGCCATGATCGTCGGCATCCTGGGTGGCATGGGCCCCATGTCCACCGCTGATCTCATGCGAAAGGTGACGGAGAAAACCCCTGTGCAGCATGAGCGGGAGCATCTCCGGATGCTCATCGACAGCCGGCCCCAGATCCCCGATCGGCCGGCGGGGTTGTTGGGGACCGGGCCTTCTCCAGTCCCCATGCTTCAGGAATCCGCCCGGATGTTGGAGGTCTGGGGGGCCGAGCTCATCGCCATTCCCTGCAACACGGCTCACGGTTTTCTGACCGATGTCCAGGCGGCGGTGCGAATCCAGGTCCTCGATATGATCGGGATCGTGGGCCGTGAGATTTCCAAGAGCTTCTCCGACGGGGCTCCCATAGGGCTCCTTTCGACCACGGCTGCCCAAGAGCTCCGGATCTTCCACGATCGAATGCCCCAGTTCGACCTGGTGGTTCCGGAGGCATCGGCCCAAGAGGAGTTGGTGGCGGGAGCCATCCTTCAGGTGAAGCTGGAGGACACGGTTGAGGGGCCCCGGAAGAAGCTTCTGGAGGCCATCGACACCATGGACCCGCCGCCAGAGGCCCTCATTGCAGGGTGCACAGAGGTGGAGCTGGCTTTTCAGGGTGGCGGCGAGCCGGTGCCTATCTTCCGGCCTATGGATCTTCTGGCCGAGGAGATCGTGACCCGGGCCTGGAAGGAAGGCCTAGAAGCCTGATCGGAAAGGGGGGCGAGCCGCGTTACGAGCGCCACGGGGCCATATGGAAGGAGGGGCTTCGATGGCATAGCCGTGCGCTACGGCGAGAAGGCCCAACGCAGCAGATGGCCCCGTGCCGTCGTAACCCGAAGGGCACAGGGGGGTTGCGGCGCCATACGGCGTCAGAACTCCTCCCCGATGCTTCAGCATCGCATTCGTCGTCCTTCCTTGTATGGCATCCGCAAGACCCCTGTGCGCGGGCGCACCCCCCTTTCCGATCAGGCTTCTAACCTCGGCCTACCCCGTGCATTGAACCGGAGCCCTGATCGGGGTTACCATACCGGGCTATGGCTCGAGAATTCCTAATTGTCCGTGGTGCCCGGGAGCACAACCTCCAGAACATCGATCTGGAGCTTCCCAGGGAGGCCTTGATCGTCATCACAGGCCTTTCCGGGTCCGGAAAGTCGTCCCTCGCCTTCGACACCATCTATGCCGAAGGCCAACGGCGTTACGTCGAGTCCCTCTCCGCCTACGCCCGCCAATTCCTCGGGCTCATGGAGAAACCGGATGTCGATGCCATCGAGGGGCTTTCGCCGGCCATCTCCATCGAGCAGAAAACCGTTGGCCGAAATCCCCGATCCACGGTAGGTACCGTCACGGAGGTTTACGACTACCTTCGACTTCTTTGGGCCCGGGTTGGAATCCCCCACTGTCCAGAATGTGGGGAGCCGGTCCTCCGCCAATCCTCCTCTCAGATCGTGTCTCGCCTTCTGGACATGGAGGAAGGTACCCGCATTGAAGTCTTCGCTCCCCTCGTCCGGGGTCGGAAGGGTGAGTTCAAAGACCTCTTCGATAGGG
>JBDHMC010000347.1:0-3414 GCA_039656355.1 Gemmatimonadota bacterium
CCGGATTCTGGCCGGGCGACTTATAACAAGAAGAAAGGTGAGTTTGTCTGGGGGCTCAATGTCCGTCCCACGCTGCGCTACTCAAATGGAAAGTGGCAACGGATGGTGATCGGCATCAGCGATCATTACGGCGAGGAGCCGATTGCCATGGCCGAGCCTATGGGTAATTACAATGACCCGGACGCAATGATCTATCCGTTCAAAATGATGATTGGCAACCAACCGGTTGACCCGAATACGCGCACCGTCCTGGTTCCGCACCTGTTCGGATTGGCCGGCGGGCCGAATCCCTATTGGGGCAAGTGGGACTGGAATGCCGCACTCAGCGATGGCGCGGCCCGGACCGGACAAAACTACAGCGGCACCTACACTTTCGCAACGACCGAGATGCTGCTTTCGGTGAACCACGAAGTCGCACCGGCAGAGCAGGCGTTGGGCATGGGAGGCATAAACGGCGGCTGCCTGGATTGCCACACTACTGACGTAATCGACTGGCAGGCGCTCGACTGGTCAGGCGACCCGCTAAAGGGAGGCGAGCGATTCCCTGCTACACAGCAACAGATACAGATACAGACCGGAATGCTGGACTGATCTTCTCTCCGCCGGATCCTTCCGGCGTTGAGGCGGCCCGGGCAATTGATGCCCGGGCTGCCTTTTTTACTGCTCAGGGACTGGCCAACGCCTCGCACAACAGCACTTTGTCCGGCAAACGCACTAGTCGCACTCGAAATCGTCTCCATCCAGGGGTCGGCACCGTGACCTCGGTAACTTCCTCCATTCCCAGAGTCTCCCGCAGCGCCGGGGTAATGGCGTTGGCGATCTCGCTCTGGATAAACCCGCTCATGGCTCGTCCTTCCGTGGGTAAGTCAGATTATAGCGGGTGCGGGGTTTTCACACAGCCTCGGCCAGGAGCTGACTAAGCACCAGATTTAAGTTTCAATCCTTTTGCTCAATCGGAACCACGAACGGTGCATCAGGATTGCCAACTTGGAAAACCGCTAGCTTGAGTGATTTCGTCTGGAGTCGGCCAAAAAGGACCGAGAGCCGATCTCCGAACCGGATCACGACGAGATCGACATCGGCCACCAGGGCGTAAGTTGGGATCCGGTCCTTCAGTTGGCTCCATATAGCCACTTTCACGGGGCTCAGCTTCAGCTACCCTCCCTCGATCACCACCCACAACCCCATCCCTCCCGGCACCAACACGGCGGAGAGGTCCACCTCGGCTTCGGGCTGGAGCCCCGCCACCCCCGGAGTGTATGCTCTGACCCCTTCTACCAGGCCCAATGCCTCCAGATCAACGGAGAGGTTCACGATTTCATCTTCCTCGGACCACGAAGCCAGGGAGATAAGAGCAGCGGCAGGCCCAACGTAGGTGGTGGCCAGGACCCGGGGATGATCCGTACGGACCGGCGTGTTCTTCAGCCAGTAGCCCAGCATCCGGCTCTCGGCGATGCCGAAGTCGTTCATCATGGCCCACACGGGCCGGGGGTCCACATTCCCGTACTTCCGGGCCGTCATCCCGTAGAGCATCCCTCGATAGGGATGTCCGCCATCCTGGAGCATCTCACCCATGAGGCCGAAGGGGAGGCCCGACACTTCCGTCATCCAGTAGTCCTCATCCAGTCCATACTCGAAGTACTCGCCGAACCAGAGGCGGGTGATGAAGGGGAAGTGCTCCATGTAGAGCATCGCGCTATTGGTGAAGCCGTCCCGCACATTGAACTGGTTGGCCGAATGGAGGTCGATGACGACCTCATCACGGTGCGCATCCAAAACGGTGACCATGCGCTTCACGGTCTCCCGACTGAAGGCGATGTCGTCCAGATAGAGACCATCGATCTCCTGGTTTTCTGCCAGCCAGGAGATCCCCTCGATGTAGTAATTGGTCCAGCGACTGGTCCCCTTGTTCAGCATGGCCGCGTCATCGGTTCGAGCGGCATGCCACGCCGAGTGGTAACGGTCCTCCAAGTGCTCCTGCATCCAGGAGTGGCCTCCCCCTTCACCATCATTGATGATCTCATCGCTGAGACTCCTCATGGCGAAGAGTTCGTAGGCCTTGTAGGTCACCTCTCGGATCGTGTTGTAGAGCTTGACCTTGATCCCCTTCTCATGGGCCTCATCGATGTATGCCTTCTGCTCGTCCAGGGCGAAGAAGGGGTAGTTGATGTAGGGGTTGATCTCGTTCGCGTGGTGGATGTTCACCACCGTGCCGCCCCACTCCTTCACCGAGTCGACGGGCACGTATTGGTGCACGAACCGAGTGTTGAAGTGAGCCTGGGTGTTGATGGGCTTGAAGGGGGTGATGAGGAAACGAACGTTGAAGTGAAGGGTGTCGCCGGCCTGAAGCGTTCGGCGCCCCGAGTAGTTATAGGCGGTGACAGCGCCGCCGCTCGCCTCTCCCGAAGCTCTTCCGCTCTCCTCTGAGATCCGGATTCCTCCCCGTCCCTCGTTGAACCATGAGGGGGGCATGTTCAGCGGCTGTTTCCTGTAGAAGTTGGTGTTCAAGGGTCTGATGTAGTTCTCATCTCGGAGGAGATACTGAAGTCCTTTGTGGATTCCTCCGAGCCATACTCCCTCCTGGTGGTTCTCTACGGCCCACTTCCAATCGATGCTCGGCGGCCGTTTTCCGCCCTTCCGGCCCAGCCCCAGCATGTACTCGGCGGCGTCGGGGACCATGGAGACGGGCAAGGCGATGTCGTCTACAGTCACACCGGTCCTGGCCACCAAAGTGATGCGGTAGTCCAGCATTCCGTCGTACTCGAGGCGACCCTTAACCTCCATCTCGAAATCGTCGGAGGTGCTTGTTGCCGTCCAGTGAGCGTTGCCCCGGGCTTCCTGGAGAATGTCGAACGACCTCGGGACGAAAGTCTCGGTCCGGTTGGCGCTACGGGTGATCTCAAGACCCAGGGGCCGGGCCAGGATGGGCTCCGGATCCTCGGCGAAGTGAGTGAGCTCCGGCGTGAAGTAGGAGAAGATCTGATCCGGAAGTCCGGCGGGCCCAAGATCGACACGGCGGCCGATGATGGAGAGCGAGTGGCCGTCGACGCTGACGGGTTCGAAGGGCTCGATGATGTAGTCCGGGTCCGTGCCCACCGTGGAGTTCAGCCAGACAAGGCGAGTCTGGAGCTCCGGGTCATTGAAACCATGATTGAGGGCCTGGGCGTCTTCCACCTTCAGAGAGATCGCGACACTCTGACTTCCCCTATTCGAAGTGGAGACAGTGACGGTGCCCTCGACGGTGCCGGGATCCTGGTCCGGTGGAATGCTGATGCCGATCCAGAGCGGCTGGACTGTACCGGACGGAACGCCGATCTCCTTGGTGAAGGCCTCCCCCTTCTCGTTCACCCCTCCGCAATTGATGCAGGTGAGGCCGTCCTGCCATGATGTCGGGAAGCCCTGAAAGGAGAGGCT
>JBDHMC010000348.1:0-3409 GCA_039656355.1 Gemmatimonadota bacterium
AATCGAGAAGTTCCTGTCACACACTGGCTGGCAGGGGAAATCTCGGCGCAGATAAGCATCCCGGGTTCGGCCGGAGACGTCACGCGGGTTGAAATTGACCCGGACCAGGGGTTTCCGGACAGGAATCGCCGCAATAATATCTGGGAGAGGGGTTGATTGATGGAGCCCTGAAGCTCTGAAGGGCTGAAACGCCAACGAACCCAGTGGATTGAAAGGATTCCCATGGAACTCCGCGCTCCCCCATCATCGGGGACAACCTCAGCAGCCTTAGCTGCCACGCTCCTGCTTCTCCTCTGGGCCTGTGGAGGGGAAGTCCTGGACGAGAGGGTGGTGGGAGTGCCGGAATCCTCAGGGCGGTTGGTGATTATCGGAGGGGGGCTTCAGGCGGAAAACACGGCAGTCTATCAAGCCATTCTGGATGGGCGCTCGGGAGAAGGACCGTTATGCGTGTTCCCCACGGCTTCGGCTGATCCCCAAGAGTCCATGGAGAGCGCCATCTCGAGGTTTGATGCCGTCGGAGGGGAAGGAACGGCTGAGGGCATCTTTCTGACGGTGGACAACCCGGAGGCGGCGGCCTTACCGGAGACCGTGAGCCAGATTGAAGCTTGCAGCGGGTTCTACTTCGTAGGCGGGCAACAACGTCGTATCGTTGAGGTCTTCCGACCTGAGGAGGGAGATACCCCGGCATACGAGGCTCTCCTGGCTCGTCACCTGGCCGGTGCCGTGGTTTCGGGCAGTTCAGCAGGGGCCGCCATCATGACGGACCCCATGATCGGGGGGGGTAACAGCGCCGGAGCGCTTGAATCGGGCGTTCGAGGTGAGGGGGATGAGGAAGGCGTGCTCCTGCGGAAGGGCATGGGGCTGTTGAATACCGTGTTCGTGGACCAACACTTTCTGGCCCGGGGACGATGGGCGAGGCTCCTTGTCGCCGTTTTGGCTACGGATTCCTTTGACCTGGGCATGGGAATCGACGAGAACACGGCCCTGGTGGTGGATGGAGACTCCGCTTGGGTAGCCGGTGCTTCCGGGGTCCTCCTTTTTGATACCCGTGAGGTGGTCCGGGACGAAAGCGGGAACGCCGGGTCCGGCATCGTCCTCTCCCTTCTGGGTTCCGGCGCTGGAGTGGACCTCCGGACCGGGGAAGTTCAGGTTCGGGCCGACAAGTCACGCCTGCTTGGGACCGGAGAGGCCTATTCCGCCTCCGAACTCGACCTGTTCGACCGCTGGGCCCTTCTGCATTTTCTATCCGATTTCGCCGTTTCCTCCGATACGCTCTTCACCCATCGGCAAAACGGCCACCTCTTTGAGTTTCTCAAGGAACCGGGGTTCGAGGCTCGTGCCTGGAGTGCGCTGGGAGCGGAGGATACCCCCTTCGGCCTCTCCGTTGGACCGCTCCGATTGAGCGTGGTCAGGGATAGCCCCAACTGACTCGAGGCGCCCCGCTTCAGAGGCATAATCGCCCGCGAGTGATTTTTTTCACTCTATGGATAGCGAGGCCGGGTTTCCTTAGCTAAGTTCACCTCCAGTTGTGTGAAACAGGGTCGAGAACGTCCCTCTTCTTCTGATCGAGTCGACCGATCTACATATCTGGAGGATCGTCCATGGCAAGCCTTAAAGAAGTACTCGCGAAACAAATCCCCGAGAACCAAGCTGAAATCAGGAAGCTGGTGAAGGAAAACGGGGACAAGGTGGTCTCCGAGGTGACCATCAAGCAGGTCTACGGCGGGATGCGGGGCGTGAAGGGTCTGGTTTGTGATACGTCCATGGTGGACCCCATCGACGGCCTCATCATCCGCGGCATCCCCCTGGCTGATGTGACCGACCGGTTCGCCGAGGAGATCTTCTACTGCCTCTGCACCGGAGCGCTCCCGGAAGGGGAGGATGTCGAAGCTCTGAGGGCCGACTTCGCCTCGAGAGCCGCACTGCCGGATTTCGTCATCGACGTGCTGAAGGCCCTCCCCAAGAGCGCCCATCCCATGGCCATGCTCATCACCGGCATCATGGCCTTGGAGGATATCTCCTACTTCCGGAAGAGGTACGACGAGGGCATGACCCGGGACGAGATGTGGGAGGCAGCCCTTGAGGACAGCCTCACACTTCTAGCCAAGCTCCCAGCTTTGGCCTCGGCCGTCTACCGCATCAAGTACGACAAGGGTGACCTCATTGCCCCCGATCCCAGCCTGAACTGGGGCGCAAACTTCGCCCACATGCTTGGGAACGACGATCCCGAGTTCTATGACCTTATGCGCCTTTACATGGTCCTCCACTGTGACCATGAGGGTGGGAATGTCAGCGCCTTCACGGCTCACGTGGTCGGGTCGGCCCTTTCCGATCCGTACTACGCTACGGCCGCCGGCCTCTCGGGCCTGGCAGGACCGCTGCACGGGCTGGCCAACCAGGAGTGCCTCAAGTTCATCCACGGAATCGTGGAGAGGTACGACGGCGCCCCCACCGAGGAGCAGATGAAGGACTATGCCTGGGAGGTGTTGAATAGCGGCCGGGTTGTTCCGGGTTACGGTCATGCCGTCCTCCGGGCGACAGACCCCCGCTTCACCGCTTTCCATGCCTTCGGCGAGGCCCATTTCCCCGACGATCCGGTCTTTAAGACCGTTTCCACGGCCTTCAAGGTCATCCCTGAAGTGCTGAAGGAGCACGGGAAGGCTGCCAACCCGTATCCCAACGTGGACGCCGGTTCTGGCGCTCTGCTGTACTACTACGGGATCACGGAGATGGAGTTCTACACCGTGTTCTTCAGCGTTTCTCGTGCCATGGGCCTCCTGTCCCAGCTCATCTTGAGCAGGGCAATGTGGGAGCCCATCACGCGGCCGAAGTCCCATACGACCGACTGGTACAAGGACTTCGCAGCAAAGTAGGACTTCCCTCGATGGCCTTTGAGGCCTAGGGGACATCAGGAAGGGCGGCCCCGGCGGGGACTTTCCTCGCCGGGGTCGTTTTGTTGTTTTATGGTTGATCCGGCGAATTCAACCCCAAAACCGGAGGACCCCACCATGGCTGACGCGCCGCAGATGCCCCAACCCACCCATGAACATCACCTCCTCAAGGAGCATGTCGGCACCTGGAAGGTAGACTGCACCTACTTCACTGACCCGACCCAGCCACCCATGGAGGTCCTGGCGACCGAGACCATCGAGATGCTTGGGGAGTTCTGGACCCGGTCCCTATTTCGTGCGGATATGGGTGGATTCGTCCTGGAAGGCAGCGCCACGGTAGGGTACGACCCCCAAAAGGGGAAGTGGATCTCCACCTGGATCGACAATGTCAACCCGACCCTGTTCCTCTTCGAGGGTGATCTCGATGAAACGGCCCAATCCCTGGAAATGACCGGATCCGGGCCAAGCCCTGTCGATGAAGAGATTACCACGTACAGGACCGTTGAGAAGGTCATCGG
>JBDHMC010000349.1:0-4307 GCA_039656355.1 Gemmatimonadota bacterium
ACCGGCTGGCGCCGAGGCCCCCAACTCCCGGGCTGGTGTTCGAAGAGGCCGGGTAGAGGGGTCCCACAGGCCTTGCACTCTCCGTCCCGGGTCAGATTCCAATCGGACAAAACGTACCAATCCCGACCGATCAACAGGTGGTCGCAGTTTGGGCAATAGGTGCTTCCCCCGGACTCGTCATGGACGTTGCCGGTGTAGGCGAATAGGACCCCGTTTTCGCGGGCAATGGCTCTGGCCCGAGTGAGTGTGGCGGGCGGGGTGGGAGGGACATCCTGGAGCTTCCAGTCCGGGTGGAAAGCGGTGAAGTGCACGGGCACGTCAGGGCCCAACTTCTCCACCACCCACATGGTCATCTCGTGCAGTTCTTCCTCCGAGTCGTTCCATCCAGGGATCAGAAGAGTCGTCAACTCAACCCAGACGTCCGTCTCGTTGCAAACGTACTCGATCGTCTCCTTGACGGGCTCCAGATGGCCGGCCGCGAGTTTGCTGTAGAAGCTCTCGGAGAAGGCCTTGAGGTCGATGTTCGCTGCATCCATGTGCCGGTAGAACTCCTCCCTGGGCTCAGGGCTCACATACCCTGCAGTCACCGCGACAGAGAGGATTCCTTCTTCCCGACAGGCTTGGGCCACATCAACGGCGTACTCGTGAAAGATGACGGGATCGTTGTACGTGAAGGCTACGCTCCGACAGCCCAGGCGCTTCGCCGCGCGGGTGATGGTGTCGGGCGAAGCTTGGTCCATGAGCCGGTCCATCTCCCGGCTCTTGGAGATGTCCCAGTTCTGGCAGAACTTGCAAGCCAGGTTACACCCGGCGGTACCGAAGGAGAGGATCGGAGTCCCGGGGAGGAAGTGGTTCAGGGGTTTCTTCTCGACTGGATCCACGCAGAAACCAGAGGACTTGCCGTAGGTCGTGAGGACGATCTCCCCGTTTCTGTTGGCCCGTACGAAGCACATTCCACGCTGGCCCGTTCGGAGCCGGCATAGGCGCGGGCAGAGATCACACTGGATCCGGCCATCGGCCAGAGCATGCCAGTAACGGCCTGCCCTACCTTCTGTGTCGGTCATTCTGGTACCCTTTGCCGGGACCGACTCACTCCTCCACCAGTATTCTGGGGAGGGACGGATTCACATGCATCAATAGGTCGTACACCGAGACTCCGAGGTTCTGGGCCATGGTGTTGGGCTCCAAAACCGGGTCGTCCGGACCCATTAGTGTCACCACGTCTCCCACTTGGACAGAACGGTGATCTCCCACCTTCACGATGCAATGGCTCGCGCTCACGGCCCCGATGACCGGAAAGAGTTGGCCTTTGATCAAGACCTGGGCTCCGGTTACCGCCTCACGGGGATAGCCGTCAGCGTGGCCGATGGGGAGAGTCGCCACCCATGTGGGGCGGTCGGCCACCCATGGGCGACCATACCCCACTCCGTCCCCCACCTCCAGATGAGACACCCGAACCACGCGGGCTCTCAAACGAATCGCGGATCGTAGGGTGGCCATCTCTCGTTCCCGCTCCGGGTCACTGGGGTATGAGCCGAAAAGAGCTATGCCGGGCCGCACCAGGTCTAGGTGTCCCTCCGGAAGGTGAAATACTCCGTTGGACGCCGCAGCGTGCAGGCGGCCGGTCTCCACTCCTGCGTCCCGAGCCTTCCCGGTTACCTCCAGGAACCTGCGGAGTTGTTCGGGGTCAAAAGCCCCATCCTCCCCGAGCTCCGTGAACGTTCCGTGGACGTGGATCTCCGGGTGGTTGCCAAGCTCAACCATCCAGGGCAGTGCGTTGCGGTAGGACATTCCCATCCGCCCCATCCCCGTATCCAGGTAGAAATGGACTCCCACCGGCCGGCCCAGAGATCGAGCAATGGGGACGATCCGTTCTTCGGCATCCTCCGTAAAGACACTGAAGTCCACCTGGGCTTCGGCGAGTTCCTGACCCTGTTCCGCTGGAAACATCCCCATGAGCAGTATGGGTTTCTGAACACCGGCCGACCTCAGAGTCAGGGCTTCTTCAGCTTTCACGACCGCGAACCCGAGGATTCCCGGATCATCCTGGAGGAGTCGCCCAACGGTACCCAGGTCGAGCCCGTATCCGTTGTTCTTCACGACTGCGAGGACGGGCCGGCTCCCCGAAAGACGGCGAACCTCTTTCACTCCCTCGGCGAGGTGCTGCGGGATTACCTCCACCCAGGGATCAAATCGGTCAGAGAGGAGGGGCGACCGGTCTTGTGAGTAGACCCCATCAGAGAAAGGGGACTCAGATCGTTCAACGGCTCTGAGGACCCCTGGGCTGGTGGCAAGGGCCAAGGAACCAAGAAACGTACGGCGTGAGATGGACATAGGGGATCTCCGGAAGAGTAGTCCTTCTCAACATAATAGCTACGCCCCGGAGGCTGAGGCCACCGGGGCTTGGAGAGGTAGGGCGTCCAGGGGTTATTGGGTCCCTTGGTCCTCCTGCTCGGCCTCTTCCTTTTTGTTCTTAGGCTCCCCCTTTATGTCCTCCATCTCTTTCCTGGCCCGATCCAGCGCATCGGCCATCTTCCTCAGGATGTCTGGGCCGGCCTCCCAGGTGAAGGCCCCCTCAAAGGTGGACTGAGCGAGGCGAGAGAAAGCTGCTGACAGGTCCCGGGTGTCCTTTCCCCAGAAGCGGTCGGCGAATGAACCGATCCGTTCGAAGATCTCGTCTACCACGTCACCGTGGTCATCCAGGTACTCTCTACCCTCGTCTGTGATCTCGTAGACCTTCTTCCCCTCCTCCTCCTTGCATCGCACGTATCCTTCATCCTCCAGCATTTGGAGGGTGGGGTAGACGGATCCGGGGCTGGCCTTGTAACAACCCCGGGCCTCCTCTTCCAGAGCCTGCATCACCTCATAGCCATGCATCGGTTTCTCAGAAACCAAACGGAGGATGACGAATTTCAAGTCCCCGCGCTCAAAAACCCTCCACCGAAACCGCCGGCCTCGCTGGTTAGCCCAATCCCCAAAACCGAATCCGAACCCTTCCCCAAACCCTTTGTCTCCCATGGTTCACTCCTTTCGATATGTCGAACGATATATCAGACGATATATCGTTTCGTGCAAAAGAACAAGATTCGTTGGCCGGTCGAGGCTTCCAAGTAGATGCCCGAGACTTCTCGGTGAGATCGATTCCAACCTCAACGCCTTCATCGGCGTCCAATTGAGTGCCCACCCTTGAACCTTTAGGCTCACTTGATCCGTATGGGGTGATGGTTCCGTCCCTCGTCCCAGGAGTCGAAAAATGAAAGCGGTCATCCTTATCTCCGGCCTGGCCGGCCTCGCAATCTTCGGTCCACCAGTCCTGAGATCGAGAGCTCATCACCACGAGGTTTCGGTCGTCGTCCACGAAATCACCCACAGCCAGGCCACCCAGACCGGCCAGGACAACTGTCAGGGATTTCAGAGATCCAGGCAGTGGGCCGTGCCTGTGCCTCCCACGAGAATCTTCTGAGTGGCATTCAACTAACCTCTGAGATGTCCGGGTCTACCTTGGTGATGGAGACCCAGCATCCCGATTTGAGCGGAATTAGGGGTGGAAACCGGTACGCCCGCCTCGATCTCAGGATCGAGGTCCCGGCAGGACTGGCGGCGGAGATCCAGGATGGAAGCGGAGAGATGACTCTCTCGGATCTGGGTACCCTTATGGTCGATGATGGTTCGGGTGAGGTGATGATCAGTGGGATTCGGGGAGACCTGACCATCGAAGACGGATCCGGTGCGGTGGAGATCCGGGGGGTTTCAGGATGGGTCACCGTGGAAGACGGGTCGGGTGAGTTGTTCCTGGAAGACGTGGGATCCGACGTGGAGGTCCATGATTCCTCAGGCGAGGTGGAGATTCGGGGAGTCGGCGGATCCCTGACTTTGCGTGACAGCTCTGGTGGACTGACCGTTCAGGATGTGATGGGATCTGTGACTGTGGTTCAGGATGGCTCCGGCGAGATCGTGGTAAATGGCGTAGGCGGCGATTTCGTGGTGGAGCGGGACGGGAGCGGCGGGATCCGGTTCGAGAACGTTGAAGGATCCGTGGACATCCCCAAGAAGAAGGGGAGGCGGTAGCCGGCTCTGAGCCTACGAACCCAGCGGCGGGCGGACAGATTCGGCAGCGGGCGGACAGAAACTGGAACCTGACCCCTGGCGCAGATGGGGCGGCCCTGAGGAGATTCCCTCGGGGCCGTTTCCTTTCTGTAGGGTTTCCCGACCGGAGTTCATACATGACAATGCCCACCCTTCGTTACCTCTCCCGGCGAGACGTGGAGTCCTTGGCCATTCCGATGGTGGAGATCATCGGCGCTGTC
>JBDHMC010000350.1:0-3400 GCA_039656355.1 Gemmatimonadota bacterium
TTTACCGTTTGCTGTTTACCCTATGCCGTTGTCCGTTCGCCCCCGACTTGATCGAAAAATTCTCCCACTGATGAAAACCTACCTCGACATCGTCCGCACCATCCTCGACACGGGTTGGGTCAAGAAAAACCGTACCGGTGTTGATGCCATCACGGTGCCGGGTATGATGTTCGATCACGACATGTCCATGGGGTTTCCCCTCCTGACCACCAAGACCGTGCCACTCAGGCTGGTGGCGTCTGAACTAGAGTTTTTCATTCGGGGCACCACGGACAAGGAGTGGCTACGCACACGCGACAACCATATCTGGGACGAGTGGTGCAGTCCGGATAAGGTTCCTTATGCCCACGACGACGAGACCAAAGCCCGGATGGCCGCAGAGCGGGAGCTCGGGCCGATTTACGGGTGGCAGTGGCGCCATTTCGGGGCCGGGTATCGGTCCTGGGACGGGGCCCCCGATGGAGAAGGGGTCGACCAGCTTCGGGGTGTTGTGGAGATGCTGAAGGAGAATCCTGACGATCGGCGCATGATCGTGTCTGCCTGGAACCCGGTGGACTTCCACCGCATGGCGCTTCCGCCGTGCCATTACTCATTCCAGGTAACAGTCACCGACGGCAAACTGAACCTGCTATGGAACCAGCGTTCCGTGGATGTCGCTCTGGGGTTGCCGTTCAACATTGCGAGCTACGCCCTGCTTCTGCACCTCCTGGCGAAGGAAACGGGGTTTGGTGAAGGACGACTGGTCGGGTTCTTGGCGGATACCCACATCTATGTCAATCATGTCGATGGCATTCGCGAACAGCTGAGCAGAGAACCGTACGCACTACCAACCATCCACACGCACCCCTTCACATCGCTTTTCGAATGGCAGTACGAACACAGTCGTGTGAAGGCCTATGAACACCATCCGCGCATCAAGTTCGAGGTGGCGGTTTAGGAGCCTTTATGGCCGAGATCGTGATGATTGCTTGTGCCGCCAAGAACCACGTGATCGGGAACGGCCCTGACATTCCATGGAGTATCAAGGAAGACTTCAAACACTTCGCTGAACTCACGAGGGGCTCGCCTTGCATCATGGGCGACGTCACCTATGAATCCCTGCCGCCCAAGGCCAAGCCCCTCCCAGGTCGAGAGAACATCGTGCTCACTCTGGATCCCGACTATGACCCGGAGGGGGTAACTCTATTCCGCGACTTCGATAAGGCGATGGACTATACCGGCCGCCTGAAAACAGCACGGGCCTTCATCTGCGGAGGCGCTAGCATCTATCGGCTGGGGATGGGTATTGCCGACACCCTGGAGCTGACACGGCTGGACCGTGACTATGACGGCGACTCGACCTTTCCCGAGGTCGACCCGGAAATTTGGAGCCTGGAGGGCACCGAGGAAGCATCCGGAGTGGACCGCAAGTGCGGCGAGACCCTGACCTTTGAGTACCAGACCTGGCGGCGGAAGGTCACTTGATGAGGTAGAGCTCCTCCTGAGGCGGGGACAGATATTCCACTCCACTTTCCGTGGCAATCGCCTGTTCATGATCCCACCAGAACAGGTATTGGTTTTCGTACTCACTGGAAGACCACGGCATGTAGATGAAATACTCTAGAACAAAGTGATGATTGGGTGGAAGCGGGATGTCCCACATCCACTCGGGACCGTTGGAGCCGATTCTGGGACCGAAATAGTTTTCGAACTTCCTCTCCCGGGCCCCTTTCCCCATGGCATGGCAGTCGATGTTAAGGTGGGTCTTTTCGGGGTCAAAACCAGCAGTGTAGGCTGAGAAGTCATTCCTCGGGGCAAACAAGTGCAACTGGTCGTCCCTGAGAATTATCCCTTCCTCGTCCAATTCCGCCGTGTAATTCTCGACGATCTCGCGAGGGGTGAGTCCCACCTTGATGTTTTTCGCCAGAATCCCATCGATTCTCAGGTACTCTGCCCAGAGCTTCTGGATCTCCGGAGGTGGGTCCGTCTCCCCTTCACGGAGCACATAGGCGAACATACCCTGGCTCGGGGCTGCGACGATGTCGCCTCCCTGAATCACGACATTTTCATGGCCTGGCGTCCGTCCCCTCTGTGATACCCCCGTGCCTCTCCTGCGAAAGACGGTCATCCCCACATCGCGATTCCTGGTTACGTCAGGCACGATCTCCGCAAAAGCCGTCTCCACGCGTTCAACCTCGTCCTCACGAATCTTCTTGAGGAGCTCGATTTCACTGGGCACCGGGGTAGCGATGTACTCCATCATCACAAATTCAGACGAGACGATCCGCTTGGCGTAGGTCTCCCCGAGCTCTTCGGACAAAAGGAGGTAGTCCGTATGCGAGAGGCCATCTTCCGCTCTGGTGGTGGTAGGATAAGGTCCCAGATCGAGTTTAAAATTCAGAGCGATTCGTTGGGGATCACGTTCCTCGACGAATCCTCTCAGGCCTTCGAACCGGTAATCATATTCAGTCTCGGGTCCTCCCGGCGGTTGCTTCACAAGAACCGGATCGTGAAGGATGTCGTAGGCACCGGATTCTTCAACCAACTCGGTTTCCCACGTCACCCTCCAGGTTTCTCCAGCATGTGAGTCCCCCCAACGACGTCCCAGAACCGCACGTTCGATTCGGTCACCGCCACGGTCCGTGAAGACAAAAACACCGGAGGTACTCCCCAGCTCTTCTGCCCCGAAGGGATCCGGAATCGTCTCTCTCATCACATGGATCCACATGTCGACATTGTTCTTCCTCATGACGTCAGGAAGGACAAGATCGAATTTTTCTCGACGAATCCGATGATTCCATTCCCTCAGAACGTCCCTCACCTGAACCTGCGTCTCCGCCGTCGCCGAATCGGCCGAGACGGCGTCGGCCCTTTCAGGACGACAGGAAGACAGAAAGAGGGGGACCGTAAGAATCAGCAACGACGCTTTTTGATAGGACATTGGATACTCTCTTTTGGACGATCTCCCTCAGGCAAGCGGGTTCGCTTCCCGATTCTTCTATCAGTCACCCAGACTGAAGCGAACCATCTCCGCTCCGTGTCTGATGATCCGCGCCCCGATCTCCTTCAACTCTTCGAGACCGTCGTCGATCTGGGCAAATACGTTGACCGGCTGTTTGGCGTCGATGGTGAGGCCTCGGGAAATGAAGATGCCATACGGAATGTAGATCTCATCGGGCACCAAGACGGGTTCATCTTTCACCAGAAAGCTGAGAGCGCCAGGCGGTATGCCGGCAACGCGTTGGTTCTCCCTTTCCACCGTCAGGTCAGGCGGTATCGCCACCATGGCCTGACCGGAAACGATACTCTGCTGAAAGAGGTATTCGAACGGCAGGCGGCTCTTGATTGTAGCACAGGTTTTGGGGGCCTCATCCTCCAATAATCTCGCCGTGAAGGTGCCACCCTTCTCGAACTCCATTTT
>JBDHMC010000351.1:0-3388 GCA_039656355.1 Gemmatimonadota bacterium
TCCCCGAGCCGATGACCCGGTACATCCATCACCCTTCCGCAGGAGATGCAACGTGCATGGTGATGTAGATCCATGCGGGCATCGTATCTGGCTGATCCGTCGCTGTAGCTCAACTTGGCTGCCAAACCACAGTTGACAAGCGTTTCAAGGCTCTTGTAGACCGTCGCCAAAGAAATGCCCGGAACCTGCCCTCTGACCTCCTGGAAGACTTCGTCTGCGTTGGGGTGGCTGGTGGTGCCGGAGAGAAACCGGTAGACTGCCGCACGTTGCTCGGTGAACCGGTGACCCGTCGATTCCAGGGCAGCTCGGAGACGTGCGTTGGCGGCTTCAGGTGAGGTTTTCATATCTACTGACAAAACTCCAAATTGACGATTGAGGTACGTTTTTCACACCCACCAAAACTAGCTGGGGTCCAGACCTTGTCAATATTGATTCTTATTAGCTATGAGTGGCACTGAGCCTCTTCTCACCCTCGAGCCCTTCCTCGAGGCGGTGCAGCAGGGGCTGGAGGGGGATGGGTGGGAGCTCTCTGGCCTTCAGAAGACCACGAGCTACGAATTCGAAGGGCGTTGGGCCGGGGAGTCCTCCCGGAGCGCCTACCTCTTTTTCCACGCTGAGGGGGTGCCAGAATGGGTCAGTGTCGACGTATTCCTGGACGAGACAAGTCGGGGCCTGAAGGGGAACTTGGCGTTGGTCGTGGATGGGCCTGAACTAGCCCGCGTGGGGGACCCGGAGGGTGTTCTTACCCATCTTGCCGGCGTGGCCCGCGCCGCACTTCCTGATGGGTATCAGACCCCGCTGACCCTTCGGTACCGCCTTTCCGGACTCGGAGGGAATCCGGCCGACTCGGACACGGAATACCGCTTCAAGCTCTACATTCCCCCGAAAGCTATCACCGCTGGACATTCGGCTGTAGCGGCTTTAGCCGGTAGCACCGTCCGAGCTTTCAGGGAGATCCTCAACTCTCGGGAACTGACTCCCTTTCTGGCCCCCGAGGAGCCGTAGGCCGTTCAAGATCACTACGATGGTGCTGCCTTCGTGCCCCACCACGCCCGCAGGAAGGCTGATGGAGCCCGTGATGGCCAGTGTGAGCAGCGTGAGAATGACGACCGAAGAGAAGACCAGGTTCTGCACCACAACCCTTCTCGCTCGGAGGCTCAAGGCCCGGGCGTAGGGGATGCCGCCCAGGTCGTCCCCCATAACCACCACATCAGCCGTTTCCAAGGCCACGTCTGTCCCTGCGGCTCCAAGGGCG
The DNA here is from genome assembly GCA_039656355.1 of Gemmatimonadota bacterium. Lineage (GTDB taxonomy): Bacteria > Gemmatimonadota > Gemmatimonadetes > Longimicrobiales > Gaopeijiaceae > JABDNZ01. Next base: position 1,256 of record JBDHMC010000351.1, read on the forward strand.
ATCCCCACGTCGGCGGTGGCCAGGGCTGGCGCGTCGTTTACCCCGTCCCCAATCATCGCGACGGGTCCGAAGTCTTCCCGGAGTTCCTCCAAGATCTGGGACTTCTCGTCGGGAAGGAGCTTTGCACGAACCAGGTCGATGCCAACCAGATCCGCAATGGCTCGAGCGGTTCTGGCGTCGTCCCCCGTGATCATGGCGATCTCCCCGACCCCGGATCTCCGAAGGTCCTCCAAGGTCTCCCGCGCCCCAACCCGGGGTTGGTCGGCGATAACGAGGGTACCTACGTGGGCGCCGTCGGCTGCTACGAAAATTGGGGATGCCGTTTCCCTTCCTCCCCCCTCCGACCAACGGAGAAGAAGATCCGGGACGGGTTCCCCCACGCGGTCCTCCACCCACTCCCTCCGGCCGATCACCAGGGTGATCCCTTCCACGGCTCCTTCGATTCCCTGGCCCGGCGACGATTCAAAGCTCCGAGGCTCGGGAACGGTGAGCCCCAAGGCTTCCACCGCCCGTAGAATGGCTTGAGCCACGTGGTGCTCACTTCGGGACTCCAACCCGGCTACCAACCGAAGGAAATCTTCGTCCTCCAGCGAGAGCCCCGGACAGTGTCCCCGGGGGCCATGGGTCGGGTCCACCACGGGGCAAACCCGGGAGGGGAGTCGGGTCATGATGGCCGCAACCTCTGGGCTCACCAGGACCTCTCCCGGCTCATCTCCTTTCAGAAGGTGAAAGAACCCGGCCACTTCCAACCGCCCCTGCGTGAGGGTCCCGGTTTTGTCAAAGGCCGCTACCTTCACCCCGGCAAGAGCATCCAGACTAGCCCCGCCCTTGAAGAGGATCCCGTTTCTTGCCCCGTTTGAGACGGCAGAGACGATGGTGGCCGGAATGGAGATGACAAGGGCGCAGGGCGAAGCCACCACCAACAGGGTCATCGCCCGATAGAAAGCGTCGTCAAAACTCCAGCCGAAAACCGCCATGGGAAGTATGACGGCCACTATGGCCCCGAGAATGACGAGTCCGGCGTAGGTGCTCTCCGCTTGCTCGATCCAGCTCTGCGCAGGGGCTCGGGCTTCCCGGGCTTCCTCCACCATCCGGATGACGCGAGCCAGGGTGGTGTCATTCGCCGGCCGAGTCACCTGAATGTCCAGGGTTCCGGAGCCATTGAGGGTCCCGGCGAACACGTCGTCCCCCACCTTTTTTCGCAGCGGCACCGCTTCACCGGTCAACGTCGATTCATCCACCGGCGATTCCCCCGCCCTCACCGTGCCATCCAGTGGGATTCTGTCCCCTGGTCGAACCCGGATTACGTCTCCGGGTGTCAGGTCTTCGATGGGGACTTCGATCTCCCCTTCCCCATCCAGCTTCGCTGCTGATTCGGGTCGAAGCTCCATGAGGCCCTGGATGGACCGACGGGTGCGCCCGAAAGCGAACGTCTCGAGCGTGTTCCCAAGTGAGAAAAGGAACAGGAGAACGGCGCCTTCCGCCCAGTGGCCCAGAAATGCCGCTCCTGCGGCGGCAATGACCATCAGTAGGTCGACCTCCAGGCTTGCCTTCCTCAGAGCCCTGAGAGCCTCCCAGGTGGCTTCCCAGCCGCCTGTCAGGTAGGCCAACACATAGAAAAAGAGGGAAAGGGAGGCCCGGTCCAGGATACTGCCGGTTACCGCCCCCGAAATCCCGAAAAGAGCGCAGGCTCCTGTGGAGATGGCCAGGGATCGCCAGAGAGGCGCCCCTGCCTCCGCACTGGTTTTCGAAGATGAGTTAGTGGCTTCCACTAGGGAGTTCGTCCAGGAGAAATCAAGAATGGTTCTCGATAAACTTTCAAGGGTCCTCCCCCTTCTCAAGGAAAGCGCAGAGGGCCCGAAACCACTTCCAAGGGTCTACCATGGGTTGAAGGCAGTGCAAGGTTTGCCAGGACATGAAAACGAGAGGCAACCTCAAGGAGCATCCAAACGTGGATGCTATGGGTCACAGGCCCTGCATTTATGGGCATTTCCGTGAATTGAACTCCCTCGGGGGCAGGTCGGAGTGTTATTCTTATTAATGACCTCTTTCGCCGGTTAAGGAGTTCAGGCCATGCATGATGTTCTCAGAACTCGCCTTCTTCGGAAGCTCGAAAGCCTTCCTGAGGATCAG
>JBDHMC010000352.1:0-3365 GCA_039656355.1 Gemmatimonadota bacterium
CTTCACCTTCCAATTGGGGATTGTGTCGGGAACTGAACCCCTCAGCGACGTGCAGGTCACCTTCGAAGGGTTCCCGGATTTGTGGATGGAGTCGCTCACCTGTTTCAACTGTGAAGGCATCAACGAAAAGGGAGTTCCCTTCACGAAGGAGATCCAAGTTCCAGCGGAAACGCTCCAACCCCTCTGGATCGGGGTTCGGATTCCGGAGACGCAGCGTCCGGGCACCATCGAGGGCAGCATCACCGTTTCCTCTGCGAACCGTGGGAGCAGGACGGTGGGTGTCTCCCTGGACGTGAGACCCGAAAAGGCCACCAACGGCGGTGCAGACGTACCCGAGCTCATGACTCGCCTGGCTTGGTTCAACTCTACGGCGGGAACAGACCCCGACTTCATCATCGAGCCATTCGAACCCGTCACCATCGACGGGAACACCTTGTCGGTTCTGGGTCGGCAGATCGAGCTGGGACCCTTCGGACTCCCCGAGCAGATCTCCTCGTACTTCACCCCGGAGTTAACCCATTTCGCAGACGAGCCGGAGCCCATCCTGGCCCGCCCTTTGGCGTTACAGGTGATCACTCCCGGCGGCTTCGTGGAGGAATTCCGGCCTTCCCCCTTTGAAATCAGCCAGGAGGCTAGGGGAAGGGCCAGCTGGACCGCCGCGAGCACCTCGGATTACCTGGACATGACGGTGGATGGTGCCCTGGAGTACGATGGGATGCTGGACCTCCGCATCACTCTTGTTGCCCTCAGTGACGCAGCCGTAGATGACATTGCCCTGCCCATCTCCTTGGTGCCGGATGCCGCCGAGTACATGCTGGGATTGGGCCAAAAAGGTGGGAAGCGCCCCGCTGCTATCGACTGGAAATGGGCAGTTGAGAACCACCAGGAAGGAGTTTGGCTGGGAGGCATCCACAAGGGACTTCAGTATGTCCTCCGAGATGACAACTACGTCCGACCCCTGAACACGAATTTCTATCAAAACCAGCCCCTGAACATGCCTCCGTCCTGGTTCAACGAAGGGCAGGGGGGAATTCAGATTAGAGAGGAGGAGGGGAGCGTCACCGCCCATAACTATTCAGGAACTCGGACGATTCTGGCCGGCGATACCCTCCATTTCAACGTCCGCTTCCTCATCACACCGTTCAAACCCATCGACACCGGAGCCCACTTCAACACTCGATTCGTCCATCAGTATGTGCCGGTGGACTCCGTGCGGGCGTGGGGGGGGACGGTGGTGAACATTCACCATGCCAACGAGATCAACCCCTATATCAATTACCCCTTCTTCAGCTTGGATCAGCAAGCGGCCTATATCGACGAGGCCCACGAAAAGGGCATCAAGGTCAAGCTCTACAACACCATCCGGGAGCTGACCTACAAAGCCCACGAGCTCTTCGCCATGCGGAGCCTGGGGGACGAGATCCTGAACGACGGAGAGGGCGGGGGACACTCCTGGATGCAGGAGCACCTGGAGGGTGACTACCACTCGGCCTGGCACGCCGCTCGTACAGACGACGCCGCCATGCTCAACAAGGGCACGTCCCGCTGGACGAACTATTACATAGAGGGGATCAACTGGCTGGCGGCGAACCAACAGATAGACGGTCTTTACCTGGACGACATCGCCTTCAGCCGGGAGACGGTAAAGAGACTCGTGACGGTCCTTGATGAGAACCGGCCCGAAGTAGTCATCGACCTCCACTCCGCAAACCAGTTCAACGTCCGGGACGGGTTCACGAACAGCGCGATGCTCTACATGGAGCACTTTCCCTTCATCTCGCGTCTCTGGTTCGGAGAGTACTTCGAATACGACTTGGACGAGGACTACTGGATGACGGAGGTCGCGGGGCTCCCCTTCGGTCTTATGGGGGAGATGCTCCAGGACGGAGGCCATCCATACCGCGGAATGCTCTACGGCATGACGGCCCGGAAATATGGGAATGTGGATCCCCGCCCCGTGTGGGCCATGATGAATGACTTCGGCATCGCCGAGAGCGAGATGCTGGGCTACTGGTTGAAGGACGCACCGGTGACCACCGACCACCCAAGGGTTCTAGCCACCACTTACCTGCGGCCCGATGCCGTACTCATCGCCCTGGCGTCCTGGTCGGAGGAAGACGAAGTAGTGAGCCTGTCCGGGGATTGGGGTGCTCTGGTGTCAGGGGTTGAAGGCGGCCCTGGGGCCGGCCTCCAAGTCCATGCACTGGCGGTGGAGGGGTTGCAGGAGGCCACCGAAATCGATCTGTCGGCCGTGCGCATCCCGGCGGGACAGGGGCTGTTCGTGGTGGTCGAGGGGGGAAGCCAACTCTGAGGCGTCGGGCAGAGCACCGAATCCCCACCACCCGACCTTCTATCGTCCCGCCCGGACTTCATATTCTTCGTCTTCGCCGGCGCAAGCCACTTTGGGCCTGATTCTCCACCCCCCACAAAAGGCCCCGTTCCCGCGGAAACGTCCCATCCGAGTGCCCGGTGACTCCTTCAGCCCACGAACGTCCCATCCGGCCATTGACGGATTTGGAGCGTTGGGGCTGGCGGAGGCCGGGACCCCAACCGGAGCCGGCGTCCTGACCCCCTGCGGCCTCTCCTGCATGTCGGGGCGACTTGGGGTGGACTTCGGTAGCCTCGGAGGCCGTCGATAGCTGGCCAGCGCCCGGCCTGAGCCTCGAAAAACCCCCTCATATATTTCATGTAGCCAACGTCGCAGACCCTGTGTGACGGACGTTTCCATCCCTTCGTGATGACGTGGATACGTGAGGAGGATCCCCAGGATGATTGCCTTTCCAGCTACTCTCGACGACGCCACGGCCCGGGACCCAGCCGCGGACCGTTCTCTCGTTCCGTCGCTCCCGACCCTGCCCGACGACACCGAGAGCCTGGGGGACGAGATCGCCCGCCTGGCCGCGCACCTGCATGCGGCCACGTATCAACTGCTGGTCATGATCCGCGAGTTCGACGAGCGGGGGGGCTGGGGGGGTGGATTCCTCTCCTGCGCCCACTGGCTCTCCTGGCGCACCGGCATCGGTCCCGGCCCAGCCCGGGAGAAGGTCAGGGTAGCCAAAGCCCTGGCTTCCCTTCCCCGGATCTCTGCGGCCATGGCCCGGGGCGAGATGTCCTATTCCAAAGTCCGGGCTCTCACCCGGGTAGCCTCACCCGAGAACGAGGCGGACTTACTGGGTGTGGCTAGGCACGCCACGGCTGCACACGTCGAAAAGCTGGTACGGGCCTGGCGTTATGTGGACCGACTGGAAGAGGCCGAAGACGAGCAGCGACGTCACCAGAACCGGTTCCTCCGTCTGTCCCCGGACGACGACGGCACCTATGTGCTTCGGGGTCGCCTGGACCCGGAGGTCGGCGCCGTGCTGGAA
>JBDHMC010000353.1:0-3350 GCA_039656355.1 Gemmatimonadota bacterium
CCTGGGGGCTGGAGCCGGCAGGCGACGACGGAACGTATTTCCAGAGGGTCCCCATCGGCCGGGGGCTCACCTGGAATGACGGAGTTCCGGAGTTGGGGATCAACGGAACCGGCTTCTCCGTCAATGACGGGGATTTCACCATCAATTCGGCGTCCACCGTCGCCACATCGGTGAATGCGGAGGTCGTCTTCGTCGGATACGGAATCTCGGCGCCAGGGAAGGGCCTGGATGAGTACGCAGAAGCAAATGTACGGGGGAAGGTCGCCCTTGTGTTGACGGGCTCCCCGAAGGATGCGCCGGTTTCCGGTGGAGGCGGCTCCATGGCGCCGGGGCCTCGAACAGAGCCGGAGCCTCAGGAAGAGTGGGTGGCGGAGTCGACGGATTTAGCCAAAATCCAGACCGCTTTTGAGAAGGGTGCGGCGGCAATTCTTCTCTACAACCCGGACGCAGCTGCCCAATCTGCCAGCGGGTTCAGGGCACCCAGGGGGCAGCAGGAGACATTCGCGCCCACCAGGGACTTCCTCGCCTTCAGCGTCACCGACAGGGCTTTTCGGGCCATCATGAAGCCCGACTTCCAGGAGTCCACGCGCGGTTTCACGACCAGGCTGAACGCCATTCGAAATGAGATCAAATACGGTACGCCACAGTCTGTATCTACCGGCGCTACCGCTCAGTTGAGGGGGTACGATTCCTCAGAAGAGTACAGCGAGGAGTTGGGCAACAACTTCGCCTACAACGTAGTCGCCAAACTCCCTGGTACGGATAGAGGGCGAAGGGATGAGTTCGTCATCATGGGCGGGCATCTAGACCACCTGGGGGTGAGGAATGGCCAGGTGTACAACGGCGCCGACGACAACGCATCCGGTACAGCTGTGGCCATGGAGGTTGCCCGGGTCCTGAGTGAGGCGGGGCACAGACCGAGACGAACCATCGTATTCACCGCCTGGTGCGGCGAGGAGATGGGCCTGATTGGCTCCGCTTACTTTGTGGCGAACCCCCCCGAGGGGATCGACATGGATCACGTAGTGACCTACTTCAACATGGACATGGTGGCTCTCGGAAACGCTATCGGTGCTCCCGGAGCGCTGAATTTTCCCACGATCTGGGACGTGATCAAAAGGGACCAGGACCCAGACGTAATCGCTGCCGTGCTTCCGCGGACAGGTGGCCCCGGTGGCAGCGATCATTCCGCGTTCATCAACCTTGGAATCGAGTCGCTGGGCCTGATGACCAGCGGTGGGGTCGGACACCCCTATTACCACAGGCCTGAAGACGATACCGAGAAGGTCGACGCGGAGATCCTTCGTAAAACCGGGCAGTTCGTGCTACAGGGAACGGTCAACCTTGCCGAGGAACAGCGGGTAAACCTGTTGATCGAAGATCGTCAGGACATTTTCAACGCCATGCAACTCAACATCAACTCCTTCAACCCCGGCCAGGGTTCATACTCTTGGGTGCAACTCGACGCCCGGACCAGGAATGGCCTGGTCGAAGTTGTCATGGACAGTGCCCTCGCGGTCAACACGAGGTTGAGAGAGCAAGCCCAGCAGCCTGCGCAGGCGCAGCCCCAGATGAGGATGCGGCCCGGTGCAGCTGCAAGGGGGAACAAAACCTTCAACAGAGGCATTAGCCAGCTCGCCCTTTTCGAAGGTGATACGTCACTTCTTCTGGCCGCTGCCGAGTTCATCGGCTTTGGACGGTTGGATATCGAAGGGGACGACGGGCACTGGATTGCGGGAGGACACATCACGGCGACGGGGGGCGAAGCCATCAAGGTCCTCGAGGAGAACGATATCTGGATTCACCTGGCGAGTCCATCCGAGAGTCTCTTGAACGAGATGCTGGAACTCTCCTCCAAGCCGTTCATCGTAACCGGGGATTACTCCGTCACTGCTTCCATGGTGGATCAGATCAACGAAAAAGGTGTGATCGTTGGAATCACCATGGATCCCTCCAACGTGGACGAGTGCATCAGCGATTTGGAGGGCATGAAGCTGCAGCTTGGTGACACAGACAACCTGGTTCTCAGCGTCACCACAAATGAGGGCATGGACGAAGCCAAAACCGCCCTGTACATGGGCCTCATCGAGATGGGATGGGACCATCTGGAGATCGCGGGTGAACGCAGAGCCGGAGGCGGGATCGCCGGTGGCAACCTGAATGTGTTCTCTGGCGCGAGCGCGGGCATGTTCAGAATGAGGTAATAGCTGACCTGCCAACCCCGCTAGAACAGAGCCCTGCCTCTACTGAACCAGAGGGGCAGGGCTCTTCAACCCCCTGGGGGTTTTCGATCCGTCCCCGGGATGATAGTGCGGGGGCGCCCCCTACCTATTGGGGAAAGCCCTCTGCATCCAACGGGCCGGCGATCTCGAGGATTCGATAGGCCGAGCCCGGATAGATGTTGTGAGACTCGATCTTCTTCTTTTTCGCATGTACCTGGGCCTGGAGATCCGTCAACTGGATATTGAGTTCATGCTGGAATTTCTGTTTCCAGTCTTCAGGGTCTCTCCACGGGTTCCGGAGAAGGAGCTTGGTTTGTTGCATGCCGATCCCATAGAAGGCCCCTGTGCTTGTGACCAAACCCAGTTTCTTATCCCCCTTCTGAGTTGCGTTGTGGGGTAAGAACTCCGTCACGTCGGTCACCCCGACCTCGGCTTTTTTGTCTCTCCAGCTCTGTTTGCAGTCCATATTCGGGCTGCTATCAGTTGCGATGTGGCACACCCTCCAGTTGGTTTCCTTGTAGCGCGCCATCCAGCAGCCACTATACCAACCGCTCAGAACATCCACTCCTTGAGACGGACAATAGTTGATTTTCCCAGGTACCCAGGGAATCCATCGAAACGTGCAATCTTCCTCGTGCTCCTTCCCCTTCTTGAACAAACCGCCGGACGTGACCCTGATGACCTTGAACGAGGCGTTATCGATGATACTCCCATTGCATAGACCCAGGGGGCCGCCACCCTCCTTGGGAGCACTCGGGAAACTGAAATTACATACGAAATCGCCCACCCGGATATTATTGATCATCTCCGTCTCCTTCAGGTCAATCCGCGAAGGTGGACCGACGCCACGGCCGATGTCCTGTCAATAGTCAACACGGTCCCAGGTTGCTGACACGACCGGCGCCGGCTGTCGTCTTTGGTGTTCACCAATAGGACCCTTCAAGGGCGAAGCGTACCGGATGAGTGGTGGAAAATGCAAACCGGAGGTATTCACCATGCCCCTGGACCAACGGGAAAGGATAAGGGAAAGGAAGCATTGGCACCTTCGGTGCCGGTGGCCACTTCATCCCCGGCCCAGGAAGGGTCCGGATCTAACCCATACGTTGAATCGCTTTGGGGACGGCCTCA
>JBDHMC010000354.1:0-3348 GCA_039656355.1 Gemmatimonadota bacterium
CCGTCTGGACCGATCTCTTCTCAGGCCCGATGTGGTGGAGAGAATTCCGGTCCTCCTGGAGGGGACTCCTGAACCGGAGCAGGCGAGCCTGGGACCCGTGCCCCAGGAAAAGAGCCGACTGGAGGCGGTAAAGAGGGGTAGGGTACGGACCTGGATTGCCGTCGGATCGATTCTCCTGCTTTTCGGGATCTTCTACGGTGCCGCGCACGGTTGGGAGTTCCAGGCCCCTGGGAAATTGACGGTCGTCCTCCTTCTCGGGGGAGGCCTCTTCATCACGCTCAGAGGGTTTTGGGGCCGTTTGGGCCGGGGGAAGTTGGGGGAGCCCACCGTTCAGTTGAGCACCACGGAGGTTCGCCGAGGGGAGGAAATCCGATTCAGCGTGAGGATCCGCCCCGAACAAAGGACAGAGCTGCGCTCTCTGGAAGTGATCCTGGAGTGTGAAGAGCGGGTGGTCTATGGTCATGGGCAATACCGGAAGCGTCATAAGCGGACCGTGTTCGAACAGCGCATGACCTTGGCCAAAGACCTGACCATCGAGTCTCATCGGGGCTTGAAGAAGAAGGGGACGCTCACCTTACCTGTGGATGCGTCCCCCTCCTTCGGTGCTCCCCATAATCAGGTCATCTGGTGGCTTCGCTTCAGGGGGGACATCGTGGGATGGCCGGATTGGAAGGAGCCGATTCTCCTCACCGTTTGGCCCTGAGTGTCAATCCGGCCTGCAGCGCCGCCCAGACACCGAGCGTCAATCCCCAGGCATGGTGAAGAGCTGGGCGTAGAAATCGATCCCGTACCAAAGATTCCAGATTCTCAAGTTCTCATCGGGAGCGTGCTGAAGGTCGTCATGGTTGGCGATGGGAACCATGAGGATGGGCTTCTGGAGCACGTCGGTGAAAAGGTAAAGGGGAAGGGATCCTCCGGAGCCTGGGGATAGAACGATATCATCGTTTCCTGCAGCCCGTTTTGCGGCAGCCACTACCCCTTGAAGGATGGGCAGGTCCATGGGCGACCGTGCCGCCGGATATCCACTCTCCCCTGTCACTTTCGCGATCCTGGGATAACTGAGGCGGGTATCCATGTCCGGGTCTTCCCTGACGATGTGGTAGCCCTGCTTCCTGATATGGGTTTCCACCAACTCCCGCATATGCCGGGGGTCATTTCCCTTCACGAGACGGACACCTAACGCGGCCGTCGCGGTGGTGGGTATGACGTTTCGCGTGTACTGGCCTGTCCCGCCGGAGGACAAGCCCCGAACGGTGAGGGACGGTAGCTGCAGGCGTTCCGGAAGGGTCTGGCCAGATCCCTCGGTACGGGCCAAGCCCAACTCCTTCTTCAACTCATCGTCATACCGGGGCAAGTTGCGAAGGGCCTCGAGTTCCATGGGCCCCAGCGGCTCCACCGTGTCGTAAAACCCATCGATCAGTACGTTGCCCTCGTCATCCTTCATGGAGGCCAGAAGATTCGCCAGCATCTGGCCCGGTACCGGAGCCCAGTTTCCGTAGTGTCCGGAATGGAGGCCCCGGATAGGGCCGAAAACCGTCACTTCCATCCCCGTTACCCCACGGACTCCGAAGCTCAGCATGGGCGTTCCGCTTTGATGGACAGGCCCATCGAAGAGGAGCCAAACGTCGATGTCCTCGATGAGGCCTCCGTAGCTTTCCAGGTATCGACCCAGGTTCGTGGATCCCGCCTCCTCCTCTCCTTCGAAGAAGAAGATGAGGTTGGATGTCGGCGTTACGCCTCCCTCTTGAAACGCTTCCAGAACCGGGAGCATGGCCCCGAGGGGAGCTTTGTCGTCTCCAGACGACCTGGCGTATATCCGCCACTCGGGATCCACCGCTTCTCCAGCCTCGGGGAGAGGCCGGGGCTCGCCGCCGGCCTCCATGGAGCGGGTATAGAGAACCGGGCCCCAGGGCTCATGGGTCCAATTGGCGGGATCGGCTGGCTGGCCGTCGTAGTGCACGTAGAGGCCCAGGGTCCGGGTCGCTCCAGGGACCCGCAGTTCCCCGTATACAATGGGGTTGGCTCCCGGAAGGGTGAGGAGGCGGGAATCGACTCCCCGTTCTGAGAGCTGGGCGCTTATGTATTCCGCATTCCTCCAGATTCCTACCGAGTCCGAGGCGACGTTGGGCATGGAAAGGAGCTCCGCGTACTCCCGCAGAATCCGAGGACCGTTTGCGTCTCGGAATGCCCGAGCCACTTCTCCTCCTCGCTGTTGGGCGGCAGTCGGTGCGCCGGAGAGGAGCCCGGCCAGAACGAACAGGGTCAGTGCCGCCTGTGCCTTGGGGAAGGGAAACCGAAGCATGGAAAGCTCCTTGGGACGAAGATCGGGTAGTGAGTTGGGTAGGGGGAGGATAGGGCCTCGCACCGGCCCTCGCCAAGGATCAAGGACCCGACCTAAGGAGGCTTCGGCCTGGACTTTAGGCATTTGGCCAGATGGGCCGCCCGGGACAAGGGAGGGACCAAGGGTTTTCTCCATTGCATCGAACCTCGGTCTGCCGGATTTTCATACGAGAGAACTAAAACTCCTCAGGGCGGGGCGAAGGTACCGGATGAATACCTCGAAAGTTCTATTTGCGGCGTTGGCCATTTTTGCGGTCGGGATCTCCACAGCAGAGGGCCAACTCAACCTGGTGGGCGGTGTTTCCTATGCCGAGGCCCTGGAGGGACAGTGGGGAATCGACGCCCGTCTGGGGCTGGATCCGCCCATGTTGCCGGTTGGGGCTTTCTTGGGAGCGGACTATTTCCCTGCAAGCTGTGACGTGGACTGCAGCCTCTGGGGCTGGAGAGCCGGGGTGACTCTTCATACTTCCACCCCAGCGATTCAGCCCTTTCTCACCGGCGCCTATGTGGGCCGGAAATGGGAAAGAGGGGACGAGGACATGGACAAAACCGGGATTTCTCTCGGGGTCGGGCTCCGGTTGGCGTTCCGATTCCTGATCCGCGCGGAGGCTACCCGGGAGTTTCTAGGGGGTGACCTGAACCAATGGGTCCTTAGGGTCAACCTGGGCTTTTGAGCTTGGGCGACGCCCAATGGGTGCGGACGTTCCGGGAGCCCGACCGGTCGATCCCCCGAATCCCCCCTCTCGAGGGAACGGCTCGGCATGAGCACATTTGATCTACTGGCTGTCCTCATTACTCTCGCGGCGGTCCTGGGGTGGGTAAACCACAGGTTCCTCCAGCTTCCGGCCACCATCGGCCTCATGGTCCTCTCCATGGTTTTCTCCGCTGCTCTGGTAGCCGTGGGGAAAGCCGGCCTGGCTGACCTGGGGTTTCTCATCGAAGTCCTGGGGGAGGTGGACCTCGACGAGGCGCTTTTGAATGGGATGCTGGGAGCCCTTCTCTTTGCGG
>JBDHMC010000355.1:0-3337 GCA_039656355.1 Gemmatimonadota bacterium
AAGCCCAAAGCTGCCGGGGAAGACGTGCAGGAGATTTGAACTCCAGGGTTTGTTTGACCAGCTCCCTGCGGGAGGAGTCCAATGCTGGGGCCGTGGGCTCGGCATGACCGCGATCCTTTTTGAGACCGGCGGAAACCAACACCTCTCTTCGGGGGGGTGGATCCCCATCCAAGCCTGGCTTTTCTCCAGCGGGTTTTGCAGCGGGGAAGACTTCGTCGCCGGAAAGAAGCGCCCTGGCAGCGCTGACAGCCTGGGCCGCACTAGGCGCATACCCGTCGGCTCCGATCTCTTCTGCGAAGACTTCGGTCAGGGGGGCCCCTCCTACCAGAATCTTCACATGGTCCCGAAATCCGATCCGCTCCAGTTCCTCTACCACTTCTCGCATCACCGGCATGGTGGTGGTGAGCAGGGCCGACAAACCGACGATATCAGCGTCGTGGGCCCGGGCTGCCTCGGCAAAAGCGCTGGGAGTGACGTTCACCCCCAGGTCGTGGACCTGGAACCCACCACCCTCCAGCATGGCCGCCACAACGTTCTTCCCGATATCATGGAGGTCCCCAACCACCGTGCCGATGACAACCCTCCCCCGGGACGGCACGTCCCGATCTGCCAGAAGGGGCTGGATCAGTCCCAGCGCCTCTTTCATGGCCCGGGCGGCAAACATGAGCTCGGGCAGGAAGAACCGCTGGTCTTCGAACCGGTTTCCAGCTTCAGCCATGGCCGGGATAAGGCCCAACTCCAGCACTTCCTCGGGTGGGACCCCAGACTCCAACACCTCCTGTGTAAGACCTTTGGCTTCGGGAGCCCTCCCCTCCAGAACCGAAGCACTCAGATCCGCTGCCCACCCTTGCCCGGTCACCTCTTTATCCTCCCTGCCACAGCTCCCCCCGCCAGGGATTCCACTTCGGGAACAGTCACCATGTTGAAATCACCAGAGATGGTTTGTTTGAGGCAGGAGGCGGCTACGCCGAATTCCAGCGCCTCCTGGTGGTCCTTACCTGACAGGATCCCGTAGATCAACCCAGCCGTGAAAGCATCTCCCCCCCCGACCCGGTCCACCAGCTTAATGCGATAGGTCCGACTCCTCAGGAACGCCTCCCCGGTGTGGAGGCAGGCAGACCAGCTGTTTTCCGAGGCTGAGTGACTCTCCCTGAGGGTGATGGCAGCCATCTTCAGATCGAACCGCTCCACCAGTTGGGCGGCTACGTCCTCATAGGCCTCGAAATCCAGTGCCCCCTGGTCCACATCGGTGGTCCCGGCTCGAATCCCAAAGACATCGGCTGCATCCTCTTCATTCCCCACCACTACATCCACCTGCTCCACGAGAGAGGTCATTACCTCCCGCGCCCGCTCCTTGCTCCAGAGCGCGGAACGGTAGTTGAGGTCTGTGCTCACGGTGAGCCCCAGCCCCTTGGCTGCACCGACCGCTTCCCGGGTCACCTCAGCCGCATTCTCGCTGAGGGCCGGGGTGATCCCGGTCCAGTGGAACCAAGTCGCACCGGAAAAAACTGCCTGCCAGTCGATTTCCCCTGACCGGATCCGTGAGACGGCTGACGCGGCTCGATCGTAGATGACCCGGGACGGCCGCTGTGAGGCGCCATGCTCCAGGAAGTAGATGCCGATCCGGTCACCCTGACGGAGAATGGATGACGTGTCGACACCCACTGAGCGGAGTTTCGCCAGGGCTGCCGAACCAAGGTCATTGTCCGGTAGGGCCGTCACGAACCGGGAGGGAATCCCCATCTGTGCCAGGGATGCAGCTACATTGGCTTCGGCTCCTCCAAAGGTGACATCGAAACTCGATGCCTGCTTGAAGCGGGTACCTGGCGGGGGAGACAGCCGCAGCATGATCTCGCCGAAGGTGACGACACCCCGGCCGACCGGCGACTGTCGGACTACTTCGGCTCTGTCCCCACCCCCTCCCACGACGCTTCCCAACCAGCCATCCACATCCTCCCGCATCCCATCAGGATTCCCCACCCGACGGGCCAGGGCCGAGCCACAGAAGATCCCTTCCGGGTCTTGCCGGGACAGGCGGCCGACATTCTGGGGAGTGACGCCTCCGGTGTACACGAACCGCACCCCGGGGTAGACCGCTCGCCATGCTTTCACCGTCTCTCGGACCGCCGCCTCATCTGCCATGGCCGGAAAGATCTTGTAGATCCACTGCCATGGCCGGTCGCGCCGAAGCTCCTCGAGTGTGCACCCGTACAGCTCGGCTTTCTGGACCAGTTGTTTTCCACAGTCGGCCATGCCGCCTGGGATGCACATGACGTCGGCCTCGACACAGGCTTGAACCACGCCGGGCACATAGTCAGCCGAAACCACCCCCGCCACACCGGCGGCCAACGCAGCCCCGGCTTGGTCCCTGGTGAGAACCGTTCCAGCAAGCAGGAGGGAATCAGGATAGGCCCCTCGTACAGCCTCGATGCCAGGCAGAGCATGCTCGCTCCGGAATGCGATCTCCAGGATCACACCCTGGGGCGCCAAAACCTCATAGGCTCTGACACAGTCCTCTGGACTCTTTGGATTGAGAAGGGCTATGGACCGCTTCTCCAGAAGAGCGCGCCAAACGGTTTCGGATCTATTCACCATGAACCTCCGTTAAAGCCTCTTGATATTCATGCCGCCGCTGACCTCGAAGATTCCACCCGTGGAGTAGGAGAAATCCCCACTGGCAAGGGCAGCTACCGCTCGACCCACGTCTTCGGGCTCTCCCCAACGTTCCTGCGGGACAAGGCCATCGGCGAAGAGGGCATCGTACTTCTCCCTGACCGGAACCGTCATGTCGGTGAGGATCAGACCTGGACGAACCTCGTAGACGTTGACTCCGTGGGGGGCAAGACGGTGGGCGCAGATTCGGGACAACTGGCTCATCCCGGCTTTGGAAACCCCGTACTCGGCCCGGGACGGGGATGAGGTGTCGACCGAGATGGACGTGATGAAAACAATGGCCGGCCGAACGGCTCTGCCCATATCGGCCTGTTCCACCAAATGCCGAGCCACACGCTGCGTCAGGAAGAAAGACCCCCGCAGGTTGATTCCCATCACCCGGTCGTAGCTTTTCGCTGTGGTCTCAAGAAAGTCGAGGCGTTCCAGGGGGCCGACACCGGCGTTGTTCACCAGCAGGTCGATTCTTCCGAATCGGTCCAGAGCCGAAGCGAGGATTCCATCGTGTGTGTTCAGGTCCGCGATGTTGCCGGGGGCTGGGGCAAACTCGACCCCCGCCTCCAGACAACGAGCCCGGGTCTCACCCAGGCCAACGGTGGGATTCTCAGGATCGTAGGTCGTGGCATTCCCAACGATATCGTAGCCGTTTTGGGCCAGAGCCAGGGCT
>JBDHMC010000356.1:0-3330 GCA_039656355.1 Gemmatimonadota bacterium
CCGATGCTGCCGTCGCCAAAGTCTCGAAGATTGATGCCCCGGTCAAGAGCAGCCTCGAGAACCGCGTTGGCCGAGATTCCCTGAGGCCGCACTCGGATCGTATCGAAGAAAAGATCATGAACGATCTCATGGCCCAAGCGTCGTAGCCCGTGGGACAGAACGCCCGCCAAGTTGTGGATCCGTTGAGCGATGGCCCGAACCCCTTGGGGTCCGTGGTAGACAGCATACATACTGGCCATGATGGCCAGAAGGACCTGGGCAGTGCAGATGTTGGAGGTGGCCTTCTCCCGGCGAATATGTTGCTCCCGGGTTTGCAGTGCCATGCGAAGAGCCGGGTTCCCGTCAGCGTCCACTGACACGCCGATGATTCGACCCGGCATCTTCCGCTTGAAACCCTCACGGGCAGCCAGATAGGCAGCGTGGGGCCCCCCGTAGCCCATGGGGACACCGAAGCGTTGGGTATTACCGACCGCCGCATCGGCCCCAAACTCCCCAGGCGGCTTCAAAAGGGCCAGGCTCATGAGATCGGCGGCCACGACGACGAAGGCACCCGCACCATGAGCCTTGTTGGCGAACCCTTCATAATCCAGGACCTGACCGCAGGTCGTTGGATAGGACACCAAAGCCCCAAACACGTCATCGTGGAACTCAAAGACCTCGTGATCACCCACGACCACTTCGATTCCAACGGGTTCCGCTCTGGTCTGGACTACGGCGATGGTTTGGGGATGACAAAGCTCGGAGACAAAAAAAGTGCTCCGGTTGCCCTTGGCCTCGCTCTGGAATAGAGCCATGGCCTCGGCTGCAGCCGTTCCCTCGTCCAGAAGGGATGAGTTGGCGATCTCAAGCCCGGTCATATCGATGATCAAGGTCTGGAAATTCAGAAGGGCTTCCAGACGACCTTGGGATATTTCGGCCTGGTAAGGGGTGTATTGGGTGTACCAGCCGGGATTTTCGAGGATATTTCGACCGATGATTCCGGGCGTGATCGTATCGTAGTAACCCATGCCGATATAAGACCGGAATACCTGGTTCTCTTCGGCGATTGCCCTGATTTCCTTCAAGAGAAGGTGCTCTGGCGTGGCTGCCGGGAGATCCAGATCCTTTCGATACCGAATGGACTCCGGAACTGTATCCTCCACCAGACCTTCCATGTCGGCGTATCCCAAGAAGCCCAGCATCTCCTTCCTCTCACCTTTTCCGGGACCTACGTGCCGACGGACAAAATCACTTTTCGGATCTATTTTCAGCGACATGATGGCATTTCCAACGTTTCTGCGGGATCGGGGTCCAGGGCCGGGATTGGCCTCTAGAGCCACTTCGGAGCCCTAGGGCCCAGGGCCCAGGGGCTCCCTCTCCAGCTAGGATGTTCGACGTCCAACAGGGTCCACCTTTACCCGGCGCCCCCAGCCGAAGAAATCAGCCGTCCAACAAAGAGGTGTAAGCCGCTGCATCCAGAAGAGCGGAAATCTGCTCGGGATTCTGTGCCCGAATTTTGATGATCCACCCCTCACCGTAGGGGTCCGAATTCACCACAGCCGGGTCGTCATCCAGATTGGCGTTTACATCCAGGACCTCCGCGGCCACCGGGCAGAAGAGATCGCTCACCGCTTTCACGGCCTCAATATTCCCAAAAGGATCCATCTTTTGGAAGCTGGATCCTACCTCAGGCAACTCGATGTAGACCACGTCACCGAGTTCGCCCTGGGCGTAGTCGGTTACGCCAACCAGGAAAACATCGTCGTCGTCGGTGGGCTTCAGGTACTCGTGCTCTTCGGTGTACAAGAAACCTTCAGGTATTTCAGACATTGTTCCTCCATGAAATGCAAAGGTACCAGACCGGCACAATAGATGTCTTTTTCGGCAAGCGTCAAGGTGCCTCCGGAGGCCCTGTCGCAGGGCCGGCAATCCCCCGGGGCACTCCGGCTTTCCTGGGCCAGTGCCCAGGGGTAGTTTTGTCCTGCGCGTAGTGCATGATTCAGGCCAGACTGGAGGTGTTCCAAGAGCGGGACGACTATGTGTTCCGCCCATACATCTTTCGACTGCTTCTAACCACGAACTCATAGGGTAAACCCCATGTCCGACCCGATTTCAACCGACCCGGCTCCCGCCCTTTCGACCCTCTCCGAAGAGGAAGGGATGTTTCGGGAAGCTGTGAGAGATTTTGCCGAAAGCGAAATCGCTCCCCGAGTCAACGAGATGGACCGGAACCAGGCTTACGATCCAGACCTTCTGCCTCAACTCTTCGAACTCGGGCTCATGGGAATAGAGGTTCCCGAGGAGATGGGAGGAGCCGGCTCCTCATTCTTCACCTCCATTCTGGTGGTCGAGGAGCTCTCCCGGGTAGACCCGGCCGTAGGAACCTTGGTAGACGTGCAAAACACTCTTTGTGTTAACGCTCTGGTCCGGTGGGGCTCGGACCACCAAAAGGAGCGCTTCCTTCCTCGTCTGGCTGCTGATACGGTGGGCGCTTATGCCTTGTCTGAAGCCGGAAGCGGATCCGACGCCTTCGCCCTGGCTTGCCGGGGCACACAGGAGGGAGAGGACTGGCTGCTCAACGGCCAGAAGTTATGGATCACCAACGGGAACGAGGCCGGGCTCTTCATCGTTTTCGCCAACGTGAACCCTGAGGCTGGATACAAAGGCATTACGGCCTTTCTGGTGGAGAAGGAGACAGCCGGCTTCACCGTGGGCAAAAAGGAGGACAAGCTGGGGATCCGAGCCTCATCCACCACGGAGTTAATCCTGGAGAACGTTCGGGTTCCGGCGGAGAACGTCCTGGGCAAGGTGGGCGCGGGGTACAAGGTCGCCATCGAGACCCTCAATGAGGGCCGGATCGGGATCGGCGCCCAAATGGTGGGCCTGGCCCAAGGAGCGCTGGACCACAGCGTCAAATACGTCCAGGAGAGGGAGCAGTTTGGTCGGCCTATCGCCGCATTCCAGGGCGTTCAGTTTCAGCTGGCCCAGATGGCCACGGATATCGAAGCAGCGCGACTCTTGATCTACAATGCAGCCCGTCTCAAAGACTCGGGGAAGAATTTCCTGACCGAGGCGGCCATGGGAAAACTCTTTGCCTCCCAGGTGGCGGGAAGAGTCTCCTCCACAGCCGTCGACCTCTTTGGTGGATACGGATTCACCCGGGAGTACCCCGTCGAAAAGCTTTACCGGGACGCCAAGATCGGGGCCATCTACGAAGGCACCTCAAACATGCAACTCCAGACCATCGCCAAGATCCTTCTCAAGTGAGGCCTGGGTAGCCATCTTTAGCTTCCCGCCGGAGCTTCCCGCCGGCTGTTTCTTCTAATGGAAGGACTTAACGCCCATGAGCTT
>JBDHMC010000357.1:0-3330 GCA_039656355.1 Gemmatimonadota bacterium
GTTCCTCGAGGAGCGGACCGCTGCCCTTCGGTGCGTGGCCCAAACTTGGAGCCACGAGGAGCGTACCGACCCCTCGACCCTGGATGAGATCCTGGAGGACATGAAGTCATCTTTTGGAGGCTTCTCCGATCTGGGGGTCATCGAGGCTGACGGGACCCATCTCTCTTACGCGGGCCCGTACGAGTTGGAGGGTAGAGACTACGGGACCGCCCCTTGGTTCCGGGAGGTCATCCGCCAGGGGATCCACGTGAGCGAGGTCTTCCTGGGGTACCGGGATTCCCCCCATTTCGTTATTGCGTTGTACCGGGAGACCGGAAGGGGCGAGGGGTTCGTCCTTCGAGCCACCATCGACACCGAATATATCAACCGGTTGGTTGGGAGTCTCCTCGCCCAGCCCGGTGGGGACGTTTTCCTGGTGAACCACCAGGGGATCCTCCAAACCCCATCCCGCTCCCATGGCGGGGTCCTTACCCCCGCTCAGATTCCCTCCCTCCCCTTCAGCATTCAGACGGAGCTTCTGGAAATCCAGGAGCCTGATTTGGGGCCCCGACTGGCGGCCTACACTCAGATCACCGGATCGCCCTTCGTCCTGGCGATGGTGAGCCCCGGAGGGACGGTGACACCGGGATGGACAGGCCTTCGGCGGAATCTCCTGTTCTTCCTTGGCGGAAGCACCCTCCTGATTCTGGCCGTGGTCATTTGGGGGTCCCACTGGATGGTGGGCCGGGCCCGAGATGCAGACATAGCCCGGGCCGCGGTATACCACAGGATGGAGTACGAGAACAAGATGGCGGCTCTGGGTCGTCTCAGTGCCGGAGTGGCTCACGAAATCAACAACCCTGTCGCCATTATTAGCGAGAAGGCCGGTCTCCTCAAGGATCTCCTCCTTCTACCCGAATCCCCCCCACCGAAGGAGAGAATGCTGGACTTGTTGGACTCGGTCTTGCGTTCAGCCGACCGCTGCGGCCGAATCACCCATCGACTCCTTGGATTCGCCAAACACATGCAGGTCCAGACCGAGACGATAGAACTGGACCAGCTCCTGGTGGAGGTTCTGGGGTTCCTGGAAAAGGAAGCGACCTATCGGGGCATAAAAATCGAGCTGGATTTCCCCGATGAGGCACCTGAGATCATCAGTGACCGGGGTCAGCTACAGCAGGTGTTCCTGAACGTAATCAACAACGCCTTCGCAGCTGTCGAGGAGGGCGGGCGCATTCAGATCGGAATCATCGAGGGAGAGCCTGGCATGATCTCAGTCTGGATTCAGGACAACGGAGTCGGAATCCCTGAGGAGCACCTGTCCCATATTTTCGATCCGTTCTTCACCACCAAGAAAGGCTCCGGCACGGGGCTGGGCCTTTCCATCACTTATGGGATCGTTCAGAAGCTTGGCGGAGAAGTCTCTGTGCAGAGCCAGGTTGGCGTAGGCACCCGATTCATCCTCACGTTCCCCGTGGGGAAGTCAGAGAACTAGGAGTGTTTATGGACCCGCTGCGAATCCTGATCGTGGACGACGAGGAAGAGTTGGTCAGCGCTCTTAGGGAGCGCTTGAACCTAAGGGGGTTTCAGGCTCAGGGGGTGACGACAGGTGCGGCGGCTTTGGAGCTTATCGAGGAAGCAGCTTTCGACGTCGTTCTTCTGGACATAAAGATGCCCGGGCTCGGTGGATTGGAGGTGATTCGCCAGATCAAGGACCTGAGGCCTCGTTTGCAGGTGGTTCTCCTCACGGGTCACGGCTCGGTGAAGAGCGTGGAAGAAGGTATGGCTCTCGGGGCGTTCGACTATCTCATGAAACCTGTGAAGATCGATAATCTGGTCGGAATCCTGATGGCGGCTGGATCCGGGCGCAGACCCCCAGGCCCAGAGAAGGAGGAAGCAGAGTGAGCGACTGTACTGTCCTTCTGGTTGACGACGAGGTGGAGTTTGTCCAGGTCCTGGCCGATCGATTGGAAGCCAGGGGGCTCCAAGTCGTGAAAGCCCATGACGGGGAATCGGCCTTGGAGGCGGCTGCAGGGAAGTCATTCGACGCAATCGTGCTGGACATGGCAATGCCGGGGATGGACGGATTGGAAACCCTGGAGGGCCTCCTCCAGATCAATCCGGACCTACAGGTGATCCTTCTCACGGGCCAGGCGACGCTGGAACAGGCGGCTACGGCCATCCGAATCGGGGCTTTGGACCTCCTGGAGAAACCCGCCGATATCGAGACCTTGGTGGCCAAGATCGAGATGGCGGCCACGAAGCGGTGGGCTTCGGAGGAGAAGAGAATCGAGGAGAAGGTTGCAGACATCATGCGAAAAAGGGGTTGGTGAACCAAGGAGGAGTGCTCTTCTATGACCACGGATGGGTCTTCGGGATCTGCCGGGGCGTCACCTGTACGACCGAGGCCCGAAAAGGAAGAAAAGGCCTCCAAACCGTCCGACCTGAAGAGGACGATCTTCATCCTCATGGGGGTGGGCCTCTTCGCGGCCGTCTATTTCCTTCCTCAACCTCCGGCTGCGGTAGACCCCATGGGGGAGGCTTTCCCCCTCACCCGCGAAGGTCGCTTAGGTCTTGGCCTATTCCTCCTCGCCGCCACCTGGTGGGTGACGGAGGTGGTCCCCATCGGCGTCACGGCCATCACCATCGGAGTGGTTCAGGGGCTGTTCCTTATACGACCAGCCAGAGATGCCTTCACCGACTTCATGGATCCGTCCGTCTGGTTCATCATCGGGTCCCTGATGATCGGTATGGTTTTCACCAAGACAGGGCTCACGCGGCGAATGGCTTATAAGATGTTAGCCCTGGTGGGAGAGCGGACCAGTATGATCTACCTGGGTTGCTTCGCCATGACCTCGATCCTCACCCTGATCATGGCCCATACGGCGGTGGCAGCCACGATCTACCCCCTCCTTGTGGCGGTATACGCCCTGTATACCGACGAGACGGAGCCCACCCGCTTCGGGAAGGGCCTCTTCATGGGCATGGCCTTCGTGGCCGGGGCCGGAAGCATCATCACCCTTCTTGGGGCGGCCCGGGGGGCTGTAGCCATTGGGTTCTTCGCGGAGACGGAAGGCCGAATGATCGGCTTCTTCGAGCTCACCTGGTACATGCTTCCGGTAGGACTCGTCATGACGGTCCTTCTCTGGGGGTACTTCATGCTCTGGTACCCTCCGGAGAAGAAGTCCATTCCGGGCCTTCGCACCCGGGTCGACCGGTTGAGCCAGGCCCTCGGACCCATCACCCGGGGTGAGATTCTGGCGTTAGTGGTGGTTCTGGGTACAATCGCGGTACTGGGCCTTCGGTCCTTCATTCCCTCTTTGGCAGAAGTGGATAAAAGCGCCATCATCC
>JBDHMC010000358.1:0-3327 GCA_039656355.1 Gemmatimonadota bacterium
GACTCTCTTGATGAGGACATCTCTCGGAGCCAACTGAACCCCGCCCACATCCACCGGTTCGGCATCGAGTAGTCCACATTCGTTCAGGAAAGCCACCTTCTCGGCGAATCCCGGGTAGCGGAGCGTCTTCTCCTCCAGAGAATCCCGGAACCTCCCCGTCATAGTGATGACGAGGGAGGCCAGGCCGTCCGTATAGAAGGCCTCTAAAGGCCCAGTGGTGGGAAACTCGAGGTGCTCGATGCCAGTAAGGGGCTCAACCGTTATCCACTCCCCATCTTTCCATACCTGCGCCGGACGCAGGTATGCCCCGAACATGCTCACCAGGGAGTAAACCGTCTGGTATTCCAGGGGGGGAGTCCGCTCCACGGGAATCCCGCCCACATAGATCACTCCCTCATGCGCTTCGTCCATGCGTTCCAACCCCCGAGCAACCAGCACGTTGCTCAGGCCTGGAGCTACACCCAGCCCTGGAACGATGACGATCCCCGCCTCTCGGGCCGCGCCGTCCAGCTCCCTCCTGAGCTGGGGTTTACTGCCGACCAGGTCGACCATGGGGATTCCGGCCCGGATGGCGCCCCTCAGTGCGTCCAGAGCAAACGCGTGGGGGAGGGCTCCGATGGCGACAGTATGGCCCCCGAGTGCAGCGGCCGTCCGGTCGGTGTCCCCAACGTCCAACAGCCCGGTGGTCACACGCTCAGTGTCCAGAAACCGTGCGACCTCCTTCAGCTTTTCTGAGTCGGAATCCAGGATCGTGACCCTCGAGTCGGGTTCGGTATCCAGCAGATCTCTGGCAATGACCCTCCCCATCATCCCGGCCCCAATGACTGCGTATGTCTTCATCTCGGCTGCACTCCAATGTTGGGGCCTGGAACCCCTTACCGAGGTTCGGGGGCGGCGGTGCCTATCCCGCCAACGCGAACCCGAGGGCCAGATAGATCACGGCAACCACCCCCGCTACGGTCAGAGCGTAAGGCAGTTGCGTTCGAGTATGGTCGATGTGGTCGCAGGCCGCGCCCAGGGACGACAACACGGTAGTATCCGACAAGGGGGAGCAATGGTCTCCAAAAACGCCCCCTCCCGCTACGGCGGCAAACGATACCACCGCCAGGGAACCCACCTCGCCTCCGCTGAACTGGATGGCCATGGGTAGCACAATGGGAATCATGATGGCGTAGGTCCCGAAGGATGTGCCCGTGGAGAAGGCGACGAACCCGCTGATCACAAAGGCAAGCACGGGAAGGAGAGCAGGGCTCATGGTGCCCTGGGTGAGCTCTACCACGTAGGCCGCCGTCTGCATCTCCTGACTCACCGTGTTGATGCAGTAGGCCAAAGCCAGGATAAGAACGGCCCCCATGACTCCCTTGATCCCCGCCAACGCGGTTTGCACCAGCCCCTGAAGGGAGTCCACCCTCTGAAACCACATCGTCACACCCAGGACCGCGCAGGCCAGCATGAAGGCCTCCAATACGGAGGCCCTTCCAAGGACAATAAAGGTCCAGAGGTTCGTGCCGATGATGATCACCACCGGCAACGCGAAGTTCAGGAGGATGCTTCTCCGAGGCGAATCCGAGGCCTCGATTTCGGTGAGCTCCTTGCCCATCATGGGGATGGCCCCGTCCCGGAGGACTTTCCCTGTCTCCCGGGTTCTTTTCTCGGCCTTCCGCATGGGCCCAAAGTCCGGGACGACCTGGAATACGATCAGCCCTACCATCACGACCGTGAGAATGCCGTAGAAGTTGAAGGGAGCGCTCCGAATGAACAACTGGAGGCCCTCCTCCACGGTGCCCACACCCGCATTGGCTGCAAGACCACTCAGATAAGCGGCCCAAGCTGAGATCGGAACCAGGACGATGACCGAAGCGGAAGTGGAGTCACAGATATACGCCAGCTTCTCACGAGAGATGCGGTGGCGATCTGTCAGATCCCGCATCACGGCACCGACGAAGAGGGGGCTGAAGTAATCGCTGAAGAAGACAGAGAGCCCCAGGACCCAACCCATCACCCCTGCCCGCTTCCGGTTCGTCACAACCCGGGACGCACGGTCCCGGAAAAGGTCGATGGCACCGGAGCGCTGGAGAAACGCCACGAGAATCCCGATGCACAGCTCGATAGCGCAGAGCCAGACAAAGCCCTCATTCCCAAGGGAGCGTGTGATCAAACCCGGGAACCCTTGGAAGCCCTGCCCCATGAGAAGCACGCCCACCAGGCAGGCCAGGAGAAGACTAATCAGGGCATCCCGGAGGATGAAGGCCAGGACCACAGCCAAAAGGGCTGGGACAAGGGAGGTCCAGGTGGGTTCCATCCCGGCGCTACCCCCTCACTCCGAACCGGAACACCGTCTGGCTCCGGTATTCCTCGCCAGGCCGCAGGATGGTGGAGGGGAACCCGTCCTGGTTCGGTGAGTCAGGGTAGTGCTGAGTTTCCAGACAGAATCCGGTACGATGTTCGTAGACCACCCCATCCTTCCCAGTAATGCTTCCGTCCAGGAAGTTCCCGGAGTAGAACTGTATCCCGGGTTCTGTGGTAAGAATCTGAAGCGTCCTTCCGGAGGTGGGTTCAAAGACCTCGGCCGCCAGGAAGAGGGCGCCGGCCGAACCCTCCGCTCCGGCGCTGGCCGAACTCTCCGCTCCGGCGCCGGCCGAACTCTCCGCTCCGGCGCCGGCCGCTAATCCCGTGCCCCTTTCAGCCGGGGTCCCGTTCAGAACGAAGTTGTGATCGTACCCGCCGCCATATGCGATCTGCTCTTCCTCAGCCCCGATTCGCTCCCCGATCTCGTGGGGGGTACGGAAATCGAAGGCTGTACCGTCTACCGGAGTGATCTCTCCCGTTGGGATGAGCGTTGAACTCACCGGTGTGATGTGGTCCGCAGCGATTGTGAGTTGGTGCCCGAGGATATCTCCACCGCCATGTCCCGCCAGGTTGAAATAGCTGTGTTGGGTGAGGTTCACGGGAGTAGGCCGGTCCGAGGTGGCAAGGTACTCCACCACCAACTCATCGGCGTCAGTGAGGGTGTAGGTGACCTGAGCTTGAAGCGTGCCGGGGTACCCCTCCTCCCCATCCGGGCTCACGTGAGTGAACACCACACCGACTTCGTTTTCCGAAGAAAACGCATCGCCGGACCAGAGTACCTTGTCGAACCCCTTTACCCCCCCGTGGAGGTGGTTTTCTCCGTCATTGGCAGCCAGAGTGAACCGCTCCCCATCGATCTCGAAGCCGGCCCCGGCAATACGGTTCCCATACCTGCCCACGACGGCTCCGAAATACGGAGACGCCTCCAGGTACCCTTGAAGTTCATCGTACCCCAATACGATGTCCCCCGGTGTGCCG
>JBDHMC010000359.1:0-3322 GCA_039656355.1 Gemmatimonadota bacterium
TACCTTCTGGTGGTCAACAAGAGCTCAAACACACTCTCGGTGGTGGATCCCGCGACCCGGAAGGAGGTCAAGACCCTCCAAACCGGCTATGGGCCCCATGAGGTAGCTGTGTCCAGGGACGGTCGATTCGCTTACGTCACGGATTACGGGACCGGGGGTGAGCCCGGGAACACCGTTACGGTGGTCGACCTCGAGGCCATGGGGGTGGTAGAAACCCTCTCCATCGCGCCCCACACCAGGCCTCACGGTGTTGCGGTTGCGGCGGACGGAACCATTTGGGTTACGGCTGAAGGGTCGTCCCATGTTCTCCAGTTGGATCCCAGCTCCGGGGAGATTCTCCAGGCAGTGGAGACCGGCCAGGCCACGACACATATGGTGGCGGTGGCGGAAGAGGCCGGAAGGGTGATTACAGCAAATATTGGCAGTGGAACCGCCACGATCGTGGATCCCGCTTCCCAGTCGGTGGTGGCCCATGTCGAGACGGGTGCCGGAGCCGAGGGCTTAACCGTGCATCCCGACGGAATGCGTGCATATGTCACGAACCGGTCGGCTGGGACTCTGGTGGAGGTGGACCTTACCACAGGGACCATCACGCGGAGCATGGCGGTAGGGGATTTCCCGATTCGGGTGAAAGTACGTCCGGGAGGGGCCGAACTTTTGGTTTCGAATGCCAACGGGAATGAGGTCGTCGCCGTGGATCCGGAACGTTGGGTGATCCTCCGGCGCCTTGCGGTGGGGGCGGCCCCGATCGGGATCCTCATCACTCCGGACAACCAAACCGCCTATGTAGCCAATACCCAAGATGACAAGGTGACGGTCATTGATCTGGTGAACTGGGAAGTTGCTGGAGAGATTCTGACGGGAGACGAACCCGACGGAATGGCTTGGATCAGTTAGGAGGAACCCGTGTCTGTCAGAAAAGTCCCACGAATCTCGAGCCTGCTTTGGCGGGTGTTCCTTCCTCTTTTATTGGTGGCCCTTGGTGGCTGTGGGGGTGGGGACGGGGGTCGGGTCGGCGAAGGGGAGGAAGGACCTGAAGCGGACCCCGAAAGCTGGGAGGGGGATGTGGTGGCCGCCACCAGGACCCTCCGACCTCAGGAGGGGACGGACCGGGACTGGGAACTGTTTCGTGCCACTGTGACGAGGGCCTGGGAGGAGGGGTTGGACACCCTTCCCATAAATGAAGTGATGGTGACGATCGGGCTCTCCTTTGTCGGAACGCCCTATGTACCGGCCACGCTGGAGGTGGCTGGTGAAGAAGATGTGGTGGTGAACTTCGAAGAGTTCGATTGCGTCACTTTTGTAGAAAATGTCCTGGCTTTGGCGCGCTTCGTGAGGCTTCATGACCGGGAGATCCTCGAGTCGGAGTGGGGAGCCCGGGAGGCCTACCGTGGGACCTTGAGAGAGATCAGGTACCGGCGTGCCCGGGTCGACGGGTACTCCAGCCGCCTTCACTACTTCTCAGACTGGATCCGCGATAACGAAGGAAAGGGTTTGGTGCGGGAGATTACCCAGGAAATGGGTGGGGAGGAGGACTACAAGGCCATCGATTTCATGACCACCCATCCCGATGCCTATCGCCAACTCGCGAATCTGGCGAATCTGAGAGCCATTCAGGAAACCGAGTTTCAACTCAGCGGTCTAAGAAGGTTCAAGATCCCAGAGGAAGAGATCCAGACCTGGATGTCCTGGATTCAGGATGGGGACATCATTGCTGCCACAAGCACCGTTGATGGCTTGGATGTAGCCCACACCGGCCTGGCCTACTGGCAGGGATCCGAGCTCCATCTCCTGCATACCCCCTTGGTGGGTGGGGCGGTGGAGGTTAGTCGGCTGCCTCTGGCCACACGCATCCTGAGGCAGACTGGGCAGGACGGAATTCGGGTTGTCAGGCCCCTGGATCCTCCAGAGGCCGGTGACGGGAACACCGGCCCGTGATCTCACCCCTAGCCGGGGCCGCCGCGGCCGGGTTGGTCCTGGGAAGTGGCATCTTCGCCCTGGATCGAGTGGCCGTGGGCATGATCCGGCCACCCCTCAAACCGCTTCGCGGCAAGGCAACCGACCTCCCCTTCCCCTCGGATGCCATAATCATCCGGTCCGGTAGCCAGGCTCTCAAGGGGTGGACCCTTCGGCCCAGAGAGGACAACGGTGGTCCGGTTCTGGTTCTGGTCCATGGCTGGGGATCCAACCACGGGACCATGGCCCGATTGGCTTTACCCCTCTTGGTGGCGGGCTACCCCGTTCTCCTCTTCGATGTAAGGCATCACGGAAAGAGCCGAGGGGCTCCCTATGTCACCGCCAGGCATTTTCGGGATGATATACAGGCGGCCATCCGAGAGGCGGAGGGTCAGTTTCCGGACCGGCCCAGTGTTTTGATTGGACACTCCATGGGGGGGTCTACCGGGGTCCTGGCCGTGGCCGAAGGAGCTCCGGTCAAGGGTTTGATTACCATTGGCGCGCCGGCCGACCTTTGGGAGGTGTGGGCTTTCCACCTGGACGAAAAAGGGTTGCCCGGGAGGTGGGTGGTCAAGGCGCTGAGGCCCTTTTGGAGGTTCCGGGCCGGTGTTCCCTGGAAAAGCCTGGATCCGCGGCGTGGGGCCAAGGGGTTGGACCTTCCGTTCTTGGTCCTGCACGGGGAAGAGGATGAGAGTGTGCCAGTTGGCCATGCCCATCGCCTGGCGCGGGCCGGCGGAATTGAGCCCCGGATCCTCCTGGGTCAGGGCCACACCGACCTATTGGACAGCCCCGAACTTCATCAAGAAGTCGTAGAGTATCTGGAGGCTCTTCCAACCTGAGTCGATGCCGCGGGAATGAAAGGGAGGACAGCCTCGCTCCCGTTACCCTGGAGTCCCGGCGCTCAGGGACGTGGCCCACTCCGGCAACACCGATGGATCGAAATCGAAAACCAACGGCCCAAGCCAGTAGACTACTCCCGCGATCACCAAAGCCCCCACCAGATTGAGAACGATCCCGATTCGGGCCATCTCACCTACAGTCATCCGACCACTTCCAAAGATGATGGCGTTGGGCGGCGTGGCGACAGGCATCATGAACGCACAGGAAGCCGACAGTGTGGCCGGGATCATCAAGATCAACGGGTGGGTGTCGGTGGCTACGGCGACGGCCGCCAAGATGGGGAGAACCATCTCGGTGGTCGCGGTGTTGCTAGTGAGTTCGGTGAGGAAGGTGATGGTAAGGCACACCAGGAGGATCAGGGCGAAAGTGGGTAAGCTACTCATGGCCTGAAACTGATCGCCAAGGAGTTGGGCCAGCCCAGTCCTCTGGAAGCCCGCCGCCAGGGCGAAACCCCCGCCGAAGAGCA
>JBDHMC010000360.1:0-3293 GCA_039656355.1 Gemmatimonadota bacterium
TGCCAGGAGGTTCCCCAACACCACCATTCCCCCAAAAAGGAAGGTCCCCGCCAATACGACCGGCAGATCCTTTCGGAGGATGGAGTCCACCATGAGCTGCCCCATCCCCGGCCAAGCGAACACGTACTCAATGAGGACCGTGCCACTGAGAAGGAAAGGGAAATAGACTCCGAACAGGGTCACGATGGGGATGAGCCCATTCCGAAGTCCATGCTTCAGGATGACCCGGGACTCTGGAAGCCCTTTGGCCCGGGCAGTCCTCATGTAATCCTGCCGAATGACATCCAACATGCTGGTCCGGACGTACCGTGCGATCCCTCCAGCCAGAATGAGGGTCAGGGTGAGGGTGGGGAGGACCAGATGATGGAAACGATCCTTGAGCTGGTCCCAAGGACCCAGGAGGTCCGCTCCCGGACTCTCGATTCCCGAAACCGGAAAGCTGAACGGCCAATTCCACAGGTTCCTGGCGCTCAAACCGAAGAAGAGAATCAGCATGAGGGCCAACCAGAACGAGGGCATCGAATAGAAAAAGAGGGTGACCCCGCTGAGCGCCGAGTCCAGGAAGGAGCCCTGCCTTACGGCCTGGAGAACCCCCACCAAGGTCCCGATGAGGAAGGCGAGAAAGAGGGCTCCAAAGGCAAGGATCAATGTGTTGGGAAGAGCCACCAGAATCCGATCTCTGACGGGCATCCGGTAGAAGTGGGAGTAGCCGAAATCACCCTGAAGAAAGGCCAGAAGCCATCGCCCATACCGAATCAGAAGGGGATCGTCCAGCCCCATGCTGCGACGAATATGCTCCAGCGTTTCCGGGGTCATGCCGGGCCGGAGGTAGATCGAAGCAGCATCCCCAGGGGCCAAGCTCAATACGAAGAAGACGAGGGTGGCCACGCCCAGAAGAAGGGGTATGGCCACCAGGGTCCGGCGAAGGGAGAAGGAGAGCAAGATCCCTTCCTGTCCCTCAGGGAGTTCTTCGGTCCTGGGGTGCGATCCACCAGTGTCGGATGGTAGCCCAGTCTCCCCTGGTATCCATCACGACATCCTGCAGCCTTTTGTTCACGCCATCTCTCCGAAAAGCGGAGTAAAGAAATGTATACGGTTGAAGCTGGAGGAGGCGGTCCTGATAGGCCCGCCACACCGGGAGAGCTTCCGCCCGATGGGGAATGAGTTGGAGCGTGTCCAGATATCGGTCCAATTCAGAGTCCACCGTCCCGGAAAAAGCCCAGGAGCCGTTCACTGCTTCGGAGTGAAACAGATCCCGGTCATCTAGCCGAAATCCAGTCTCGAAGGTGACGAAGGCCCCCTCGAACTCCTTTTCATCGGCCAGGAGCTGTCCATAGTACGTGCCGAACTCCAACACCTGGGGTCGTAGCTCCACGCCCACGTCTCGAAGCTGAACCCTCATGATCTCCCCGACTTGTTGCCGCTCCTGGTTCTGGTTGTAGATCAGCTCGATGCGGAGGGGTTCGCCTTGGGCATTTTCACGAATCCCATCTCCGTCCCGGTCCACCCAACCCGCAGCCTCAAGAAGGTCTCGGGCCTGATCCGGATCGTAGGGTAACGAATCCCCCAGAGACGGATCGAAGGCCCAATGAACCGGGGGGATTCCCGTGTTCAACAGAACCGCTTCACCTCCCTGCACCCCCTCGATGATCTGCCTCCGGTTCGTTCCGAGAGTAAGAGCCCGGCGGACTCGGACGTCGGAGAGCTTCGGGACCCGACCATTCCAAGCCACGAAGAAGATCGAGGGGTACGGGAAGCTCCAAACCCTCAAACCCGGCTCCTCCCGTGCCGTGGCAGCATGGTTCGGGAGCATTTGCACGTAAACATCGACACCCCCGGTCATCAACTCCGCCAGAAGGGTGGTGTGCGTTGGGATGATTCGGTAGACATACCGGTCCAGGTAGGGCCGTCCCCCCAAAGCATCGGGAAAGGCCGGATTGGATTCGAAGGTCCAAGCTCCCCCAGGAAGGTGGGAGACAAACCGGAATGGGCCGTTCCCAACTGGACACACCGCTCCATAGGGATGGGAGACCAACTCTTCGGCGGGGGTATCTCCAAGGAGGTGTTGGGGCAGAACCGCTAGAGTCCTCCAGCTCTCCAAGACGTCGGCATGGGGTCGAAAGCGGAACTTGACGGTGAAAGAGTCCACCACCTCCACCCCTTCTTCCCCCGGAAGGTATTCCTGAAAGAGGGAAGGGTTGGGAAACTGGCTCGCAGGGTTGATGGCGGTAAGGTAGGTGAATGCCACGTCATGGGCCGTGGTGAGCTCTCCGTCGTGCCAATAGACGTCCTCCCTCAGGCGGAAGGTGATCTCTGACTGATCGTCGGAGACCTCCCAGGAGTTGGCCAGGTAGGGAACAGGCTCGAGATTCTCATCAAACTGAAGCAGCGTCATGAGGTTCACGAACTGCTGGTGCTGGGCAGACCCCACATCCCCCGCCGCCGGGCTCATCCCCTGCATGTCCGCCACGGTCCCCACGACTGCCATCCCTCCATACCTCTCCCCCGCCGGCTCCCGCCCGGCGAAAGTGGCCATGAAGGAGTCCACTCTTGCCAAGGCCGGGCCGCAGAAGACGCCCTCGACAGCTGCGCCGACCGAGTCGCCGGGCTCGTCGACGCAAGCGCTCAGGGATAAGGCAGCGAAGAAAAGGAAGGGAACGAATCGCTCCATGATCACCGGATCCTCCGATTAAACCCGCCAGGTCCAGCCCGAATCTTCATAGTGGGCCTCAAGCTCCTCCGCCGCCATCTTCTCGTCGGATCGGTATCCATCTTCCACCCAGGATCCGCCTAGGGTTTCGGCCAGGCCCTGTTGGAGGGAGAAACCAAGCACGTCCAGATCAGGAACCATCCCCAGAAGTGATTTCAGCGTTGCCGGAGGAGGCACGGGCTCGTCGTCAGCCCGAAGCCGCCGTAACAGGTCCTGGTCTCCGTCCAGGATGATGGACCCGTGTTGGAGGATGCTGTCCCCGATCCGCACCTGAGCGCTTCCGATGAGCTTCCGCCCCAAGGCAGTCACCTCGCCCTCCGCCGGCTGACGGAAACAGGCTCCAGCGTCGGGAGGAAGGCTCGTCCCCATGGAGGCCGCCAGTTGGACGGGGGCACCCAACTTCTGAAGCCCGGCCTGGAGCCCCTCGTTGACCAAGCGATAGGCCTTCTTGAGACCTCCGAAGGCTCCCAAAGGGAAGACGAGAGCGTATGTAAGCTCCTGATGGTGGAGGACAGCGCGGCCCCCGGTGGGCCGCCGGACGAAGGCCACCCCCTCCTTCTCAGCCCTTTCTTCTGAGTAGAGG
>JBDHMC010000361.1:0-3292 GCA_039656355.1 Gemmatimonadota bacterium
GTCGTGAATAACCGGGGCGGCGGTCCGGAATCTCAACCGACTCAAGCGCATCGATAATGTCCGGCGGGTGCGGTCGTCCATCGGCTCGATGAAGAAGCGAGTTCCGGATGGAGTCGATCTGTCTTCCGCTTATCCTCAGGTCATAGCCGGGGACTAGAACGGCTTGAGACTGTGTCTCGGGGCCCGTGAAACGATCAAACGCGAGAGAATCGGCGGTGCCGAGCAAGAAGTCACTACCGGCCACCGCAAGGTGTCCTGTCTTGCCCATTGGGAGGGCTCCGTCGACACCACCAGTGCTCAGGTAGCCCTCCGCGCCCCCAATCGTCCGGAGCGTGTCGAGGGTCTGGCCATCTCGGCCGAGAAGCACCACGGCGAGCGGGGTTCGGTAGTTCCCTGGAGTCGCAGTGCGGGCAAACGACTCTGACAAGGCGAGGAACATGGAGTCGCCATACTGATCTGCCCCCCTGAAACGAGACCAGGTTCAGTGTTAGGATTTGGACCGGTCAAAACCAGGATAGGGAGGTCAGAATGGCAGCACGGAAGAACGTTTCCCCGGCCCAGATCATCAACCGTCTCCGGAAAGCGGAGGTGGAGTTGGCCAATGGGAAGTCCTTGAAGGAGATCTGCAAAGGACTGGGGGTCAGTGAGCAAACCTACTACCGGTGGCGGAAAGAGTACGGAGGGATGCAGGCCAACCAGGCCAAGCGGCTGAAGGAGTTGGGGAAAGAGAATCAGCACCTGAAGCGAGCCGTTGCGGACCTGACGGTCGATAACCTGATCCTGAAGGAGGCGGCCAAGGGAAACTTCTAAGCCCCGAGCGGCGGAGGCGTTGCGTGGTGCAGGTCAGGCAGCGGCTCGGGGTGAGCGAGAGGAGGGCGTGCCGGGTCTTGGGACAGGCCCGCTCGACCCAGCGCAGGACGAAGAAGGTGAAGGCGGACGAAGAGGCGTTGAGGGAGGACGTGGTGAACTTGGCCCGACGGTTTGGTCGCTATGGGTACCGGATGGTGACGGGGATGCTGAGGGCAGAAGGCTGGCCGGTAAACCACAAACGGGTGGAGCGGATCTGGGGACAGGAGGGGCTGAAGGTGCCAAAGAAGCAACCGAAACGGGGCCGAGTATGGCTCAATGACGGATCCTGCATCCGCCTGAGGCCCTTGTACCGGCACCACGTGTGGTCGTATGACTTCGTGGCGGACCGGACCCATGACGGCCGGCCCCTGAAGATGCTGACGGTGCTGGACGAGTACAGCAGGGAATGCCTGGCCATCGTAGTGGCCCGGAGGCTGAAGGCCGACGATGTGCTGGAAACCCTGACGGAGCTCTTCACCCGACACGGTCCGCCAGCTCATATTCGTTCGGACAATGGCCCGGAGTTCACAGCCACGGTCGTCCGCGATTGGCTTGGGGAGCTGGGAGTGAAAACCCTGTTCATCGAGCCCGGAAGCCCCTGGGAGAACGGCTACAACGAGAGCTTCAACGGGACGCTTGGAGAGGAAATGCTGAAGCGAGAGATCTTCTTTACATTGAAGGAGGCAAAGGTGCTGATTGAGCAGTGGCGGCGGGAGTACAACACCATCCGGCCCCACAGCTCTCTGGGCTATAGACCGCCAGCCCCTGAGGCGGTCCGGCCCGATCCAGCGTTCCTGAATCTCCCGACGCTCCGGGGACCTCACCCCGGGCTTGATGGGAGGGTTGGAATCACACAGTAGGTGGTACCGCTAGTGGGGGCAGGTCATCCGAGCCATGCGCCGACGCCCCAAATCTATTTCAATATTACGAGAGAGAACGCATCCGCCACGATGATGTATTCATCCTTCACCGTTACCCATTGAGGCTCTCCGGCGGTTTTGAATGAGCCGGCGAAGGTGGGGGCTTCCGGTTCGGAAACATTGATCTTCTTTACCCCGAACATCTCGTCGGTGATAAAAACGAAAGTCCCGCTGACCGCTGCCGCATTTGCGAACCCTACATCAGTGAAAGTGGAGACGATATTCGGTGCAGCGGGATCGGAGACGTCAACGACATGCAGGCCGGCATCGCCGTCCGCTACATATGCGTAGCTCCCCAACACAGCGACCCCGTAGGCCATGCCGGGTGTTTCGAGGAGGCCGCTGAGTGTCGGCGCCGTTACATCTGACACATCGATGATATGCAACCCCACTTCACTGCTGGCGACATACGCCGTGGTACCGTCTATATCCATCCCATACTTAAAACCGGGAATCTCGTAGGTGCCGACCAGCGAGGGGTTGGCCTTATCTGAAATGTCGATGATATGGAGACCCGTATGATCTGACAGGACGAAAGCATGATTCCCGCGGACTGTGATTGTCCTGGCCACAGCGCCTGTCATTGGAATACTGAAACTCACCGGGGGGCCTATGGAGGCTACGTCGCTCACGTCAAAGATCTTGAAGGATCCGTCGGCCACGTATGCATGAGTCCCCTCCGCGGCTACGCCGTTTACGAAACGGAGCCTCTGGAAAGCGCCGGCGGGTTGGGGAGAAGACGGATCGGAGATGTCGATTACCTGCAGGCCCGAAACCTGCCCTGCTGCGAAGATGAGGTTGTCGGAAACCGCAACGCTGACTATAGAGGCGGGGGTGGAATATTGCCCTACAAGAGAAGCGGTTGTTGGATCTGAGATATCAATAATGTGGATACCGGCCATGTAGTCCGCGACGTAGACATAATCCCCGTCCACGGAGAGGCCCCACGACTCATTGTACATCGTGTATTTTACTGTGCTCACGAGTGCCGGAGCAGCTGGTGAGGAAATGTCTATGACCTGGCATCCGCCTTCGTACATGCTGGCGGCGAACAAGTACTCATCTCTTACGGCGACGCTGTGGGCGTAACTCTCCGTCAGAAAAGATGATACGAATACTGGCGATGCTGGATCGCTTATGTCGATTACCTGGATCCCCGACGACCCGTCGGCCACAAAAGCGAGATTCCCGGACACCGCCACAGCTTCCGCCACCTCCGGGGTGTCATACGTACCGGCCGCAACGGGCGATGAAGGATCGCTAACGTCGATCACCTGGAGGCCCGCGGAGCCGTCTGCGATAAAGACAAAGGTGCCGACAACCGCGATCCCCAGTGCGTTTCCCGGTGTGTCGAGGGAACCCGTCAAAGTGGGTTGGGCAGAAGTACTGATGTCTACTACCTGGAGTCCCTCCGAGCCATCGGCGATATAGGCGTAGGTCCCGCTCACCGTGATATCATTTGCCTCCCCAGGAGTGTCGAGGTTGGCGGTGTTGATGGGACTGCCGGGGCAGGAAACGTCGAC